>NZ_JBQDLF010000017.1:41012-65652 GCF_052095815.1 Brachybacterium sp.
AATACCCCGGGAAGTGCCCCCCCCCCAGGGCCCCGCGACCCCCCCCCCCGGGGCGCGGCCGCGGGGGGTGTGTGGCGGCCGCCGCCCGCCCAACACCCGCCCCGCTGGGGCTGCTAACCCCCCCGATCCGGCTGGGGGTCGACCACTCCGGCGCGGAAACGACCGCTCCGGCCCGGGATCTGGCCCGGGCCAGCCGCGGGTTGCCGCGGGGTCGGCCCCTGGTCACCCCGGTCGTGGACTTACGCGCATCGAGGGACGTTTCGCGGCCAGCATCGACAGCGTGCGGTGGATGCGCTCCTCGCTCGGCACCTGCAGTCCTCTCTCCCCGAGGCTCCGACGCAGACGCAGCAGAATCCGACGTGGACGCCAGAGGTCCGTGCCGTTGGCGCGTGCCAGCATCCACCCGCGGGCCGCTAGTTCGTCGCGCCGAGTCTCGTCCGCGCGCCACTGCTCCTTCGTGGTCCGATGACCGTCGCCGTCGTACTCCAGGCCCACGCCGACCTCATCCCACGCCAGATCGATGTAGCGGGTCCGTCCCGTGAGCGGGTCCGGCACCGGGAGATTCGGGAACGGTGCCGGGAACCCTGCCGACTCGAGCATCAGCCTCATCACCGTCTCGCCCGGTGAGCGCACCCGTGTACACGCCAGCGCGAGGGCTCGGCGTGCACGTGCGGTCCCCGCCCCGCCACCAGGCGCCTCGAAGGCCGCACCCAGAGTCCTCATCGTCTGCCCGGGTGACACGGGATCTGGTCCGACCACAGATTCGATCGCCGCGACCACG
This sequence comes from Brachybacterium sp., assembly GCF_052095815.1. NCBI lineage: Bacteria > Bacillati > Actinomycetota > Actinomycetes > Micrococcales > Dermabacteraceae > Brachybacterium > Brachybacterium sp. The sequence goes on from NZ_JBQDLF010000017.1 coordinate 41,794, forward strand.
TCCCACAGCGGAAGCATCGTCGCGAGCTCCCGAATGGTCTCCGCCTGCGACGACACCACGAGCGTGCCGAGCAGTGCGGTGCCGCCAGGTCGCTGCCGATGCACGATGGCGCCCCTCCCTATCCGTCCGCTCTGCTCCGGTGGGACGCGACAGTGCAGTACGGGAAGCTTCGCGTCGACGCCCAGCGCACGGCCCGGCTGCACCGAGGGGATGACCGCGACTCCGTCACGCACCTGCAGGTCGGGGCCTCGGAGGAGGCCGACCCCCTTCTCGAGCGCCCCAGGGATCGGGATGCCCCACAGCAGCGCCGCGGTCGTGTGGCTGAGGACGCTGCCCGGACGGACCCTGTTCTGCAGCACCCACGACATGATGTTGAGCGTCGCAGGGCCGCTGGTGAGGGTCAGATAGCCGGGGAACACCGTGGTGAAGAGGTCCGAGGCGAGATCCCGCGAATGCATGCCGAGTTCCAGCCATGCCGAACGGTGATCCAGCGCCCCCGCGTACCGCCTGAAATCCCTCGCCATTCACCCGACGCTAGAGCCATCCCGACCGTCGTCGGGATGCTCTGGCCGGCTGTGGAAAACCTGCCACTGGGGAGGAACCGTCGCCCGGCCGTCACCGGGCGAGCACGCTCGCCCCACGAGCGGGATCGGTCGATTCCGAGCCAGAATCGCCCCGGAAACGGCTCAGAATTGCACGATTCCGTACACGCCGCGCTGGGTGAGCTGGCAGGGCAGGGCGGGCGGGGCTGGGGCAGGGCAGGGCGGGCTGGCGCAGGGCAGGGCAGGGCAGGGCGGGCGGGCGGGCGGGGCTGGGGCCGGGCAGGGCGGGCGGGCAGACAGGGCGATCCGGCGGGATCAGCCCTCCGCCCCCGCCAGGTCCACCCGCTCAGGATGCGTGTACACGTTCATCCGTCCGTCGCCGTCCTCGGCCGCGCGGGTGAAGCCCACGAGGGTCTGGCCGAACTCCTCAGAGGTCTCGATGGCCAGGGAGCTCGCGGCGGAGACGCAGGCCAGCAGGGGGATCCCGGCCATGCAGGCCTTCTGGGCGATCTCGAAGCTGGCGCGGGAGGAGACCAGCAGGAAGCAGTCCCGCAGCGGCAGCCGGTCTGCGAGCAGCGCCCAGCCGATCACCTTGTCGACCGCGTTGTGCCGGCCCACGTCCTCGCGGACCACCAGGAGGTTCCCCTCGAGGTCCACGAGCGCGGCGGCGTGCACCCCGCCGGTGCGGGCGAAGACGGCCTGCTCGTCGTTCAGGGCGCGGGCGGCGGCGAGGACAACGCGGGGATCCAGCTGCCAGTCCTTCAGCAGCGCGTAGCGGCTCTTCTGCCGCACCGCGTCGATGCTCTCAGAACCGCACACCCCGCAGGCCGAGCTGGTGGTGAAGTTCTTGGTGGCCAGCGGCAGCAGCTGCGGCCGGGTGGTCGTGAAGTCCATGACGTTGTACGTGTTCTGCGCGAAGCCGCTGCCGTCGTCGACCACGGCGCCGTCGCAGTAGCGGGCCTCGGTGATGTCCTCGCGGTGGGCGATGATCCCCTCGCCGTGGAGGAAGCCGTGGATCAGCTCGACGTCATGGCCCGGGGTGCGCATCGTCAGCGAGAGCTGCTGACCGTTCAGGCGGATGTCCAGCGGCTCCTCGACGGCGACGTGGTCGCCCTTGCGGCCGGCGTACAGCCTGCCCTCACGCACCCTGACGGTGCGGATCCGTGCTCTGTCGGTGACCCTGCCCATCCCTTGAGGATAGCCCGCTCACCTGCGGTGCGGCCGTGCCCGGTGGACGCTCCTGGTCGCGGCCGATCTGCCGTCGATCAACCGCCGATCGCTCGCCCGGCGCCGCTCACTCCTCGCTCGGCGCCGCTGACTCCTGGTCGCGCTGTCGCCGCCGGCCCTCTGCGAGATCACGGGCCACGCCGAGCTGCTGCTCCCAGCCGTGGAGGTTCTCCTCGTAGTTGCGACGGCGCACCGCCTCGTCGAGTCCGAGTTTGGCGAAGCCGCGTTCGCGCACGGTGAGCCGCACCAGGTTGCGCTTGGCCGTCCCGGCGGGGTCGATGACGAACTCGACGGTGTTGTTCGGCGCGTCGGAGATCTCGCCGAGGCCGCCGCCGAGCCAGCGGAAGAAGATCCGGTTCGGTGGCTCATGGGCCTCGATCGCGAGCTGGAACCTGCCGTAGACAGGGTCGATGACTTCGGTGAGAGGACCGTGGCGGGTGATGGTGTGCTCTCGGTACTCACCGTCGTTGATGAACCAGCCCGGCTCGCGGATGACCGCGAACACGTTTTCGGCGCTGGCATTGATCAGCACGCTGCGCACGATCTCATCGGGGACCGCACCACCGGCGTGGAGAGCGGATTCGTCAGCCATGACTGTCCTCCTCGGGGTCGGACTGCGGCCTCGTCGCCGCCTGAGAGGAAGCCTGACAGACTTCCGCCATCCCGGCGACCCCCGTACGCTTCGAAAGCAGTCAGCTCGAGGATAGTCAGCGGCGCGCATGCAGCAGCGCGCATGTTGCAGCCCACCCCGCAGTTCCGCCCCGAGGAGCTCCCATGGCCCGTCCGCTCATCGTCACCGAGTTCCTCACGCTGGACGGGGTGATGGAAGCGCCCGGCGGCGGCGATCACCCGCAGGCGGGGTGGACGTTCCAGGGCATCGACTTCGTGCCCGAGGCGTACGAGATCAAGGGCAGCGAGCAGGAGGAGGCGGGCGCGCTGCTGCTGGGCCGCGCCACCTTCGAGGAGGTCGCGCCGGTCTGGCCGGGCATGGACGAGCAGTTCCGCCAGTACAACCGGATGCCCAAGCATGTCGTCTCCACGACGCTCTCGGCCGAGCAGGTCACCGGGACGGGCTGGGAGAACTGCCATCTGCTGCGCGATCTGGACGAGGTGCGGGCGCTCGAGGACACCGACGGTGGGCCGCTCCTGGTGCACGGATCGGCCCGACTGGTGCAGTCGCTCGTCGCCGCGGATCTCGTGGACCGCTACCACCTGCTGACCTTCCCGGTCCTGCTGGGCAGCGGCAAGCGGCTGTTCGCGGCCGACGCCCCGACCCAGCGCCTGGAGCTGGTGCGCTCCGCGGACTTCTCCAACGGGGTGCGGATGGCCGTCTACGACGTCCGCCGGGACACCTCCCCGACGGCCGCCTGAGGGCGACGCCGGGGCCTCGAGGCGCTCGCCGCGCCGAGCTGTGCCCGGGGCCCCGGGCCGAGCGGCGCCTGAGGCGCCGAGATCACTGCGTGCTGGTCAGGACCTCAGGACTTCGTGACCGCCGCGGCGAGCAGGTTCAGGGATTCCTCGAGAGCCGTCTGCGGGATCGCCGGGAAGCCGACCTTCTTGAGCAGCTTCTGATCGGTGACCCTCGACCAGTCGTAGGTCAGGGACACCTCGGTGGAACCGGCGTCCTGGGCCTTCAGCTCGTAGAGCCACTCCCAGCCCAGCGGTTCGGTCGGCGCGCTGCCGTCCTCCCCTTCCGGGGCGGGCTGCCAGCCGATCATCTTGTTCTCGTCATAGGCGGTGACGAAGTTGTGGGTGCGGTAATCGCCGCCCATGGCCTCGCGGTGCATGTTCATCACGAACTTCTCGCCGGACTTGTGGATGCGCTCGGTGTCATCGGCGCTGCGCACAGTGCCGGAGCCATCGAACTCGGGGTGGCGCGCCGGCAGCGTGAGCAGATCGAACAGATCCTTCGCGGGCACATCGACGGTGCGGGTGACGGTCAGGTGGGTCTGGTTGCTGTTCATCTCCCCCACCCTGCCGTCTCCGCTGCGAGATGTCATCCGCGGGCCGACCGTGCGGTTGGCGCGCTGGCATCTGTGCTGGTCACAGCGAGGCGTCGGTCCGTCACAGGGGGTCCGCGACAGCCTCGGCGAGCGGCGTCGGCTCCCGGCCCAGCACCTCCCACACCCCGTCGCCGACCACGTCGAGCGCTCCGGAGGCGATCGCCGTGTAGGTGCTGATCCAGGCGTCAACCTGCCAGTCCGGTGCCCCGTAGGCGGCGCGGGAGGCACGGGCCTCGGCGAGCGTCTCGTCGACGTACTCGTACTCCTCATCGCGAGCACGGGTCATGAGCAGCGTGGCCTCCGCGAGGCTCACCGACACCGGTCCGGTCAGATCCAGGATCCGGCCGGCCCAGTGAGCGGGATCGCGCAGGATCCGGGCGGCCACGTCGGCCACATCGCGCCGAGCCACGAAGGCACAGCGACCGGTGCCGCCCGGTCCCCGGATCACCCGGTCCGGGCCGGCGAAGTCGAGCAGCACGTCGGCGTAGAAGCTGTCCCGCAGAATGGTCCAGGCCAGTCCCGATCCGCGCAGCATCTCCTCGGTCGCGCCGTGGTCGCGGGCGAGGGTGAACTCAGCATCGGCTCCGGCGCCGAGGAAGGACGTGTAGAGCACGTGTCCCACTCCTGCCGCGACTGCGGCGTCGATCGCCGTGCGGTGCTGGGCGAGGCGATCCTCGGCCTCCCCCGCGGAGACCAGCAGCAGGGCGTCGGCCCCGTCGAAGGCGGTGCGGCAGGCGTCTGCATCGGAGAATTCCGCTCGCGCCGTGGCGACGCCCTCGAGCTGCGGGGCGCGGTGCAGGCTGCGCCCCACCATCAGCAGCTCGATCCCGGGCGCCGGGGCCAGCAGCCGGGCCACCTGCCCGCCGACCTTCCCGGTGGCCCCGGTGACCACGATGCGCATCAGACCAGGCCCTTCTCCGTCAGCCAGCCCGAGGCGATGTCAGCGCTGCTGGCCTGGTCCACCACGCTCTGGCGATTGAGCTCGACCAGATCCGCGGCGCTGAGCTGGGCGAGGACCCCGTCGATCGCCGCCGCGGCGGCCTCGTCGATCTTCTCGGACACCACCGGCACCACGTTCTGCGGGAGGATCAGCGACTCAGGGTCCTCGAGCACCACCAGGTCGTTCTCGGCGATGGCGGGGTCGGCGGTGTAGATGTCGGCCAGCTGCACGTCGCCGTCGATCAGCGCCTGCACGGTCAGCGGGCCGCCGGAGTCCTCGACGGGCACGACGGTGAGGTCCACGCCGTAGACGGTCTTGACTCCCTCAGGACCGTAGGGCCGCACCTCGAACTCGCTGTTCGCGGCAACCTTGAGGTCCTCCTCGACACCAGCCAGGTCCCCGATCGTGACCAGGGAGTGCTCGGAGGCGAAGTCGGCGGTGGTGGTGTAGGAGTCCTGATCGGAAGCCTCGGCGAAGGAGAGCACCCGCAGGCCCTCCGGCAGGGCCTCGGCGAGCGCGCCGTGGATCTCCTCCGGGCTCGCGGAGGCGGCCTCAGCGTCGTAATGCTGGAGCAGGTTGCCGAGGTACTCGGGCAGCAGATCCAGCGAACCGGCCTCGAGCTCCGGCATGTACACCTCGCGCTGACCGATCTGGAACTGGCGGTCGACGGTGAACCCCTTAGCCTCGAGGACCTGCGCGAACAGCTCGGCGATGATCTCGTTGGAGTAGTAGGCCTGGGAGCCGATGGCGAGGGTGCCGCCATTCCCGCCCTCGCCGGACCCGGAGTCGGAAGCTCCGCCCTCGCCGCCGGTGCCGTCCTCCTCTGCGAAGGGGTCGGAGCTGCCGCAGGCCGCGGCGCCGAGCGCGACGCCGCCGATGCCGAACGCCCCGAGCAGGTGACGGCGGGTGCTGTGGATGGTCATGGTGTTCTCCTCATGATGGTGCGGGCCGAGTGGGATGTGCGGGAAGGATGGGACCTGCGGACGGGAGCGAGTCATGCCGTCCTCGCCCCGCGCGGGGTGGCGAGGCGCTGGGCCAGCAGCAGGGCCAGATCCAGCATCAGCGCGAGCGCGATCACCAGCAGGGAGCCGGCGATCATCTGCGGATAGTTCTGGGAGCCGAGGCCCTGGAAGATGTACCGGCCCAGCCCGCCGCTGCCGACATAGGCGGCCAGCATCGCGGTCGCGACGACCTGGACGGTCGCGCCGCGGAACCCGCCCACCAGCAGCGGCATGCCCAGCGGGAGCTCGACCCGGGTGAGGATCTGCCATTCGGTCATGCCCTGGGCGCGCGCGGCATCGACGGTGGCGGGATCTGCGGACTCGATGGCGGAATACGCCCCGGCCAGCAAGGACGGGATCGCGAGGATCACGAACGAGAGCAGCGGGGCGGTGAGCCCGATCCCCACCAGCAGCGCGAACAGGGTCACCAGGCCCAGGGTGGGCAGGGCGCGGGCGGCGCCGGCCGCGGCCACGGCGAGGCCCTTGAAACGGCCCGTGTGGCCAACGTACAGGCCGACGGGCACCGCGAGCAGCGCTGCCACGAGCACCCCCAGGGCGGTATAGCCGAGGTGCTCGAGCGTGCGCAGGGGGATGCCGCCCGGACCGGACCAGTGCGCCGGGTCGGTGAGCCAGGCGAGGGAGCCGACGTAGGGATTTCCGGTCATGCTCTGCGCACCTCCCTCTGCCGGGTCCAGGGCATCACCGCGCGGCCCAGCAGCACCAGCAGTGCGTCGGTGAGCAGCGCGAGGGCGGCGGTGACGACGATCCCGGCGGCGATCTCCGCGACGATCCCGCGTCGTACACCGTCGACGAACAGCATGCCCAGGCTCGGCACGCCGAGCACCCCGCCGACGGTGACCAGCGAGATGGTGCTCACCGCGACCACGCGCACCCCGGCCAGCAGCACCGGACCGGCCAGCGGCAGCTCGACCCGGAGGAACCGAGCGGCCGGCGCGTAGCCCTGGGCGGTCGCGGAGCCGAGCACGTCCCGGCTCACCGAACGGAAGGCATCCGAGGCGGTGGGAACCATCAGCGCGAGCCCGTACAGGGACAGCGCGATCGAGATGTTCACGGGGCTGCGCACGTTGGTGCCGATCAGGCCCGGCAGCAGCACGAACAGTGGCAGCGAGGGGATCGCGTACATCAGGGAGGAGGTGGTGGTCACGGAGGTGCGCAGCCAGCCGCGGGCGTTGGCGAGCTTCGCGAGCGGCAGCGAGAGCAGGAACGCCACGAGGATCGGCGGCAACGCCTGGAGGAGGTGAGCGCCGGTGTAGCCGCCGATCACCTCGAGGTTCTCGAGCACCCAGTTCACGAGGGCCGCTCCCCCATCGGGCCGTCGCCGGCGCGTCCGGCCGTCTGTGCAGCGAGCACCCCGGCGGGCCGCCCGTCGGCGTCGACCACGACGTCGCGGCCGTCGACGCGTTCGATGTGGAGGGTGCGGGCGCCGCGGTCCGCGCCGACGAAGCTCGCGACGAAGTCGTCGGCAGGATCGGCGAGGATCTCCTGCGGGGTGCCGACCTGGGCGATGATCCCGCCGGGCTTCAGGATCACCACGCGATCGCCGAGCAGGAACGCCTCATCGATGTCGTGGGTGACGAAGACGATGGTCTTGCGCAGCTCGTGCTGGAGGCGCTGCAGCTCGCGCTGGAGCTCGTGGCGCACGATCGGGTCCACGGCGCCGAAGGGCTCGTCCATCAGCAGGATGTTGGGGTCGGCGGCGAGGCCGCGCGCCACGCCGACGCGCTGCTGCTGGCCGCCGGAGAGCTGGGAGGGATAGCGCCCGGCGAGTGCCGCCTCCAGCCCCACGGTCTCCATCAGCTCGTGCGCGCGCTCGCGGGCCTCGCGCTTGGCGGTGCCGCGCAGCACGGGCACGGTGGTGATGTTGTCCAGCACGGTGCGGTGCGGGAGCAGGCCCGAGGCCTGCATGACGTAGCCGATGCTGCGGCGCAGCTGGACGGGGTCCAGGCTGGCCACATCGTCGCCGTCGATGTGGACGCGTCCGGAGGTGGGGTCGACCATGCGGTTGATCATCCGCATCAGCGTGGTCTTCCCGGAGCCGGAGGAGCCGACCAGCACCACGGATTCGTGGGAGGCGATCTCGAGGTGGAAATCCTGCACGGCGAGCGTCCCGCCCGGATATTCCTTCCGGACGTTCTCGAATCCGATCACGGGGCCTCCCAGAGGGGGTCGGGCCGACGAGCTGTCACTGCCGGAAGGCCCAGCCTACCGAGAGCGCCCGACCGGTGGACGACACGGCCGGAAGCAGACCGGCTGGTCGGCGCGCAGCATTCAGGTCACCAGCGCAGCGATCCGCGGGCGCACCGAGACGCTGAGGTCGTGGCGATGGACCACGAGCGCCTGGCCCTCCCCCACCTCGAGGTATCCGGTCTGGGGGATCCCGGTGGAGGCGACGATGACCCGGTCGGCATCGATGCGATAGCGCAGCGAGTAGTTGTCCGCGGTGTGGTGGGGCCGGGCCTGCGCGGGATCGGACTGCTGGTAGGCGATTAGCAGGTCCGGGGTCATGTACAGGCAGTTCAGCGCCTCCGGCACCCTGGTCCCGTGCTCGAGGCTCAGCGCGGTGATCTCCGCGGCGGCGCGCTGCACGGCGGTCGCGGGGTCAGTGTCCCGGGCGTGCAGCTCGATCAGCGAGAAGTAGAGCTCGGAGTCAGTGGTGCCCTCGGGGGTGCGGCCGCCGCGGGCGAGCACCGCCTCGCCCAGGCCCTCCGGCAGGTCGAACTGGCCGTTGTGCGCGAACACGGTCTCGCCCTCGCGGAAGGGGTGGGTGTTGTCGATCCGCAGCGCCAGACCCGGGCTCGCCTTGCGCAGGTGGATCAGCATCATCGGGCCGGTCGCTGAGCGCACCGCCTCGCGATAGGCGGCGGATTCACGCGCCACGTCCAGGTGCCGACGGATCCGCGGCCGACGGGGGTTGGGCAGCGGCATCGGCCGGGCATCGCTCGCTTCAGCGTCGGCCGGCCTCTCACTCCCGCCGGCCGCACCGGACCCCTCCGGCGAACCAGCCCCATCGGCCGCCTCGAACCAGGCCACCCCCCAGCCGTCGCTGTGCACCTCGGACTGCGCGGTGAACGGCTCGATCTCCTCCGCGACCGCGCGATCCAGGGAGATGGGCTCACGGGAGACGACACCGAGCAGACGGCACATGCACAGACCAGCTTTCGAGTGGTGGAGGGAAGACGGCGCTCAGTGCGGCGCAGGGCTCAGCTCGATGCGGCGCGGGCCTTCATCCGCGCATCGAGCACGAGCGCGATGCGGGTGAGCAGGAAGTTGATGACGATGTAGATCAGCGAGACGACCAGGTAGGTCTGCACCAGGTAACGGGTGATCGAGACCAGCGTCTTGCCCTGGAACTGCAGCTCGTTGTAGCTGACCACATAGCCGAGCGTGGAGTCCTTGAGCAGGGTCACGAGCGCCAGGATCAGGCTGGGCAGCACCAGGCGCACCGCCTGCGGCAGCACCACGGAGAACATCGCGTCACGTCGGCTCAGCCCGATCGCCGCCGCGGCCTCGTGCTGGCCGATGTCCACGGCCTTGATGCCGGCGCGGAACACCTCTGCGGTGGAAGCGCTGGAGACCAGGATCATCGGGATCACGAGCATCCAGAACCGTGGGAAGGTGACGCCGAAGGCGGGCAGGGCGAGCAGGAAGGCGTAGACCACCAGCAGCATCGGGATGCCGCGGAAGAACTCGATCCAGGTGATGGCCGCGCCGTTGAGCAGCGAGAAGCGTGAGATCCGCGCGAGCGCCAGCAGCAGTCCGAAGGGGAAGGCGACCACCGCCGCGATCGCGGTCACCTTGAGGGTGCCCCAGAGGCCCTGTCCGAGGAATGCGAGGTAGTCCACCCGCAGGTAGACGATCCACTTGTTCGGGTCCAGCTGACCGTTGGCGTGGAACTGCCACAGCGCTCCGGCCAGCAGCGCCGCGATCGCGAGCATGCTGAGGACCGACAGCAGCAGGATGCGGCGGCGGCCCTTCGGACCGGGGGCGTCGAAGAGGACCTGGGTGGCGGTGCTGGACGTGGCTGTGCTCATCTCCCCATCTCCTCCCGCTCGTTCCTCGCAGTTCGTCGACCGAAGGTGGTGCTCATGCCTGTGCTCCTGCCGTGACGTCCAGCGTGGTGCGGGACTGTGAGCGGGAGGCACCCTTGGACGGTGCCACGGCCCGTTCGATCACGCCGCCGAGCGCCGCACCGCCCAATGACATCCCGAGGTAGACGGCGCCGGCGACCAAGAACATGACCACGGCCCGCCCTGACTGGATGTTCAGGGTCTGGGTGACCCAGGTGATCTCGCTGACCGCGATCGCCGAGCACAGGGCAGAGCCGATCACGGTGCCGATGAAGACGTTCACCAGCGGCTGGACCATGGAGCGGAACGCCTGCGGCAGCACCACGAAGCGCAGCGTGCCGAAGAAGCCCAGCCCGATCGAGCGCGCCGCCTCGGCATGCCCGATCGGCACCGTGTTGATGCCCGAGCGCACGTTCTCGCACACGAAGGCGGCCGAGGAGAGGGTCAGCCCCAGCACGCCGCACCAGAAGTACGGCAGCAGCAGGCCGACGTCCGGCAGTCCGAAGGCGATCAGGATCAGCAGGCTCAGCAGGGGGATGTTGCGGAAGATCTCGACATACACCGCGGACCCCCAGCGCAGCGGCGGGATCGGGCTGACCCGGAAGATCGCGAGCACCGTGCCGAGGATCAGGGCGAAGCCGTAGCCGAGCACCGTGAGCGCGACGGTAAAGCCGATGCCCTGCAGCAGCAGCGGAAGATTCTCCGCGAGCAGGGCGACGCTGTCTCGCAGGTACTGGATGATCCCGTCTGACTCGTCCATGGGGTGCCTCTCGGTGCGGTCGGGGGCCGACGGGGATCGCCCGGCATGGGCGATCCCCTTCCGCGCGGAGGGCGGTCGGCGTCGTCAGAGGCTCAGGGAGCCTCCGACGGATCAGGCGGGGAGCTCGCCGGGGACGGGCGGCTCGGGGGCTTCGCCGTCGATGACCTCGCCGACGGTCGAGGTCCACAGCTCCTGCCAGGTGCCGGAGTCGATGATCTCCTGCAGGAAGGTGTTGACGAAGTCAACGGCATCCTCGCTGTCCTTCGACAGGCCGATGCCGTAGGGATCGTCCACGAAGGGCTCGCCCACCACGGTGACCTCAGGGTCCGCGGCGGAGTTGCCCAGCAGCACGCCCTGGTCAAGGACGTACGCGTCCACGCGGCCCTGCTTGAGCGCGGCGACGCAGGACTCGTTGTCCGGGAGGGTCTCGACGCTCTCGGGATCCGTCACGAACTCCTCGATGGCCTGGATCCCGGTCGAGTTCGCCTGGGTGACGAGCTTGAGCCCGGTGAGGTCCTCGGGGCCGGCGATCGTCTCGGCATCCTCGGTGCGCACCTGGATCGCGGTACCGGAGAGGTAGTACGGCCCGGCGAAGTTGATGACCTCGAGGCGCTCGGGGGTGATCGAGTAGGTCGCGATCACGCAGTCCACGGTGCCGTTCTGGACGAGGGTCTCGCGGGTCTCGACGGTGGTGTCGATGTACTCGACCTTCTCCTCCCCACCCTCGCCGAGGATGTACTTGGCCAGCAGCTGGGTGATTCCGGCGTCGAAGCCGGTGGGCTGCCCGCCGGAGACGCTGGCCAGCGAGAACACCTGGTTGGCGACGGTGCCGCCGCGCACCAGCTGGTCCTTGTCCTTGATGGCGGTGGCCCAGGGGCTCGCCGCGATGGCGTCGTCCGAGGCGATCGGCCCGGAGGCGATCACGTCGCCGGAGCCCCCGCCCTCGCCGCCGCCGTCGGAGGCATCGGAGTCGCCGCCGCCGAGGTCGGGGCCTGCGCCGGTGTCGGAGGAGCAGGCGGCGAGGCCGATCAGCGGCAGGGCTGCGGCGGCGGCGACGACGGCGCGGCGGCCGGGTCGGAAGCTGGTGGACGTCATGGTTCTCTCCATTTTTTGAGCTGCTCCAGAAGGAGCGGCGGGTCAGGTCCGGCAGGTGCCGGAGGTCCGCTGTCGCGGTGGTCGGTGGGGGTCCTGCTCAGGTCTGCGGACGACGGACTCTGCGGGCCTCGCCGGGCGCCGTGTCAGTGGGCGAGGATCTTGGACAGGAAGGCCTTCGCCCGCTCGCTGCGCGGGGCGGTGAAGAACTCCTCGGGGTCGCCCTGCTCGACGATCTCACCCTGGTCCATGTAGACCACGCGATCGCAGACGTGCCGGGCGAAGCCCATCTCGTGGGTGACCACGAGCATCGTCATGCCCTGCTCGGCGAGTTCGGTCATCACGTCGAGGACCTCGTTGATCACCTCGGGGTCCAGCGCCGAGGTGGGCTCGTCGAAGAGCAGCGCCTTGGGCTTCATGGCGAGCGCGCGGGCGATCGCGACTCGCTGCTGCTGGCCGCCGGAGAGCGCGGTGGGCAGGGAGTTCGCCTTGTCGGAGAGGCCGACGCGCTCGAGCAGCTCCATCGCCTGCTGATCCGCCTCGGCCTTGGACACCCCGCGCACCTTCCGCGGACCGAGGGTCACATTGTCGATCGCCTTGAGGTGCGGGAAGAGGTTGAAGCTCTGGAACACCATGCCCACGTCGGCGCGCAGCCGGGTGAGCTCCTTGCCCTCCTCGGGCAGGAGCTCTCCGTCGATGGTGATCTCGCCGGCGGTGATGGTCTCCAGGCGGTTCAGGCAACGGCACAGGGTCGACTTGCCGGAGCCGGAGGCGCCGATCAGCGCGACCACCTCACCGCGGTGGATGTCCAGGTCGATGTTCTTCAGCGCTTGGAAGTCGCCGAAGAACTTGTCGACGCCCCGCGCAGAGATCAGGGGCTCCCCGATCGTCGTCCCTCGGTGCGCCTCCCGCGGCGTGCTGCTCTCGTTCATTCTCCGAGAATGCTGTGCTCCGAGCCATCTGTCCACATCACGGCACAGGTGACCGCATGTCGGAACGCTTTCGTGACCGGCGTTCACGCTGGCGGGCGGGGCGCACAGCTCGCGCCCCGCCCGGGGTGGTGCTCAGGCCCGGTATGCGCCCTGGTAGACCGCGTCGAACGGGGTCGCGCCTTCCTGGCGATGCTCGATCGAGCTGGTGACCACGGCCTTGGCGGTGCGCGCGGCCTCCAGCGGGGTGGCGCCCTTGGCGAGCTCCGCGGTCACCGCGGCGGCCAGGGTGCAACCGGCGCCGGAGACCCGGTGCTCGCCGATCTTGGGGCTGCGCAGCTCGACGGTCTGCTCCCCGTCGTAGAACACATCCACTGCGTCGTCGCCCTCGAGCACCACCCCGCCCTTGGCCAGCACCACCACGTCATAGATGTCGTGGATGCGGCGGGCGGCTTCGGTGAGGTCCTCGACGGACTCGATGCTGTCCATCCCGGAGAGGGTCAGCGCCTCGAAGTGGTTGGGGGTGACGAAGGTGGCCAGCGGCAGGATCTTCTCCTTGAGCGCGTTGTCGGTGTCGAGCGCCGCACCGGGCTCCTGGCCCTTGCAGATCAGCACCGGGTCCAGCACCACGTTCGTGAAGGAGCGCTCGGAGAGCGAGGCGGCGACGGTGTCGATCGTGGTCGGGGTGCCGAGCATGCCGATCTTCACGGTGTCGATCTCATGCACCGCGGTCGTCGCTTCGATCTGGTCCGCGATCACCTGCGGATCGACCGGCACGAAGCGGTGCGCCCAGTTGTTCTTCGGATCGAAGGAGACGATGCAGGTCAGCGCCGCGGTGCCGAAGGTCCCCAGCTGCTGGAACGTCTTGAGATCGGTCTGGGCACCTGCGCCGCCGGTGGTCTCGGAGCCGGCGATGGTGAGGGCGACGTGCGTCATGGGGGCCTTCCTTGGAGGTGTCGTGGCGGTGCCGTGCGCACGTGGCCCGTCAGACGTGACGAACCGGGCCGACGCAGCGGCGGTGACCGCGCGCTCCCAGGGCTCGGAACCCGGTGGGTCCCGCCTGCCCGTCGCAACGGTCGGGCCGCGCGCTCCCAGGGTCCGGGGCGCCTGTGAGTTCGCTCCGTCCCGTCGCAGCGGCCGACCTCCGATGGTAACGCCTCGGGTACAGTGCCGCTCGTGCTGACCCCGGACTCGACGACGGAGAAGAACACTCCGTCCCCCTCCTCCCCGGGGACCGCTGCGCCTCGAGGAGCCGTGCGCCGCGGGGCTCCGGGACTGCTGGCGGAGCATCTGGGTCCCACCCTGAAGTTCCTGCTGGTGGGCGGGGTGGTGTTCCTGCTCGATGCCGCGATGTACAACGTGCTGGTGTTCTGGCATCCGACCCACGGCTGGGGCGAGGGGCTGATGCATGCGAACCCGTTGACGGCGAAGATCATCGCCATCGCCATCGCGTCCTGCCTGACCTATCTCGGCAACCGGCTGTGGACCTTCGGGGACCGCCCGCGCCCGGACACCACCCGCTCGATCATGATGTTCATCCTGATCAACCTCATCGCGACCGCTCTGCAGCTGTCCTGCCTGGGGTTCTCGCGCTATGTGCTGGGGCTGGACACGGTGCTGGCGGACAACATCTCCGGCACCTTCATCGGCCAGATCGTCTCGACCTCCTTCCGCTATGTCACCTACGGCCGCTTCGTCTTCCCCCGGCGCTGAGCCGAGCCCGTCGAGATGTCTGCTCCTGCCCTGATGACTGCTCCTGCCCTCACGACCGGTCCGGCCCCCCTGCTCGCCACGGGTCCCACCTGGCCGGGCGACTGGTCCACCTTCTGGCCCGACATGGTGATCGGCTGCATCACGGGCCTGATCATCGGCCTCGCGCTATGGCTGCTGGACATCTGGGCCGACCAGCGCCATTCCCGCAAGGTCGCACGCCGGGTCTCGCTGCGGATCGTGCAGCCGCTGCTGCTGGTCCTCCAGCGGCCGACGTACACACAGGGTTTCAGCGAGATCGCGGTGCTCCCCCGCAAGCACCGCACGGCCCTGTCCCTCATCGAGCAGTCCGACCTCGACGACTGGCATGAGGAGCTCGCCACCGAGCTCACCGAGACGCTGCGCGACTACCGCGGCCGGCTGTGGAATCTGCAGGCCGACGCCGATGACCTCGAGCAGGCCGTCGAGCGCTGGTTCACCGTGCACCGCACCCCGCCGGTGGTGCGGGAGTGGGTCGAGGCCCGGCTGCTGGGGGCCAGCGATGACTACCTGCGCGCGATGGTCCGCGCCGAGGACGACTACGACGAGATCGCCGCCGCCGGCGGCCAGATCGTCTCCAGCCGACTGGTGCGCAAGCATGCCCGGGCCTATGGGCAGGCACTGCGCAAGGCCGACCGCACCCGGCAGCGCCTGATGCCGATCCTGATCGAGAACGTGCGGCGGCGCTCGAACCGCTGAGACGCCTCCAGCGCACCTCGCCGCACTGTCGGCTGCAGAGTGCCGGCGGCACGCTCTGCGCTCTGCGGCCCGGCGTCGCTCTCCGCCTGCGCCCTGACGGCGCTCTCTGACAGACTCGGGGACATGGAGATCTCAGGCCCCTGGACCCGTGCCACCGCCGCTGCCGGGCTGCTGAAGGACGGCGTGGCCCGCCCCACCGTCTTCGCCCGGATGTCGGCCCGCGCCGCAGAGCACCAGGCGCTGAACCTCGGCCAGGGCTTCCCCGATGACTCCCCGCCGCCGGAGGTGGCCGAGGCCGCGGTCGCAGCGATCCGCGAGGGCAGGAACCAGTACCCGCCCGGTGCCGGGGAGGCGGTGCTGCGCGAGGCGATCGCGGAGCACCAGGCCCAGTGGTACGGCGTGAGCTGGGATCCCGCCACCGAGGTGCTGGTGACCACGGGTGCGACCGAGGCGCTCGCCGCGACGATCCTGGCGCTGGTCGAGCCGGGGGACGAGGTGATCACGCTCGAGCCCTTCTACGACCAGTACGCGGCGGTGATCGCCCTGGCCGGCGGGGTGCACCGCACGGTGCCGGTCACCTCCCGTCCCGCCTCCGGCTCTGGCTCCGACGCCGCGCCCGACGCCGGCTTCGGTCCTGGCTCCGATGCCGACGCCGACGCCGACGCCGACGCTGGCTCGGGCGATCTAGTGCTGGATGTCGACGAGGACGCGCTGCGTGCGGCATTCTCTGACCGCACCCGTCTGGTGCTGGTGAACACCCCACATAACCCCACCGGGCTGATGCTGTGGGTCGGCGCGCTGCAGGCGATCGTCGACGAGGCCGTCGCGCACGACGCGCTGATCGTCACCGACGAGGTCTATGAGCACCTCACCTTCGGTCCCGCCCACCTGCCGATCGCGACCCTGCCCGGGGCGCAGGACCGCACCATCTCGATCTCCTCGGCGGGCAAGACGTTCTCGGTGACGGGCTGGAAGATCGGCTGGATCACCGCCCGTCCCGAGCTGATCACCGCGATCACCGGGGTGAAGCAGTGGCTGACCTATTCCTCCGGAGCACCCTTCCAGCCTGCGGTGGCGGTGGGGCTGGCGATGCCGCCGTCGGCCTTCCACGATCTCGCCGCCGATCTGCGCGAGCGCCGGGACCTGCTCACTAACGGGTTGCGTGAGATCGGCTTTCGGGTGAGCGTGCCCGAGGCCGGATACTTCACCGTCGCGGACGCGGGCCCGCTGGGAGAGCCCGACGCCGACGCCCTCGCCGACCGCCTGCCCGCCGAGGCCGGGGTGGTGGCGATCCCGCTGTCCGCCTTCTACCGCGACGGCCAGGCCGGCGAGGCGAGCGCCTACCTGCGGATGGCGTTCTGCAAGTCCCGCACCACGATCGAGCGGGCCCTCGAGCAGCTCGATGCCTGGGCGGCGCCGCGCCGCTGAGCGATCAGCGCCGCCCGGTCAGCTGACGGCCGCCCACGCCGCTACCTCGCTGCAGGCCGACGTGGCCTTGACGGTCAGTGCTCCAGTCAGGCGGCCTTCACCCAGGTGTCGTCGGCGCTGAAGTTCCACAGCGGACGGACGACGAAGCTGCCGGCCTTCACCTCATCCACCGGGACGATGATCCCGTAGTCCCAGCTCCCACTATCGCCGTCGTTGAGGGTGTCGACGTAGATTCGACTCTCCGGAGTCAGCGCGCCCTCGTCCGAGTAGGTCCCGCCGGCCTCGCTGCGGTACTCGAGGCTGAGCAGCAGCATCGGCTCCGCCGAGTCGTCGCCGTGATAGGTGACCGAGACCGGGACCAGGATGTAGGTCTGGTTCTCGGAGACCTCGGTGTTGGTCGAGCTGGACGCCATCACCGCCTCCGTCGCTTCCCAGTTGATCTCACCGATCGTGATGTCGAGGGTGCCGCCCTCCCCATCCTCGAGCGTGAACTGCTGGCCGAGCGCGTACGGGCTGTCCTCGGTGCCGCCGCCGTCACCGGCCGGGGCCTCCGAGGGCTCCTCGCTGGGCTCTTCCGACGGTTCTTCGCTGGGCTCTTCCGAGGGCTCCTCACTCGGCTCCTCGGACGGCTCCTCACTGGGCTCCTGCGTGGTGGTCTCGCCACCTCCGGTGGGCTCTCCACCGCTGCGGGTGAACAGGAAGATGCCGCCGCCCACCACGATCAGCAGCAGCGCGAGCACTGCGCAGCCGGCGCAGATGATGATCGGGAGCTTGTTGGACTTCTTCGGGGGTGCGCCCTGCGGTGCGAAGCCCTGCCCGCCGCCGTCCCCGAAGCTCGGAGCGAAAGAGGGGTCCTGCCCGTATCCGGCGTTCGGGGAGGCCTGGTCGTAGCCCTGCTGGCCGTAGCCCTGCTGGCCGGATCCGGCCTGGTCCTGGCCATAGCCCTGCGACGGCTGCGACGGCGAGCCGTAGCCGCCCGGTGCGGGCTGCTGGGCATGGGAATCGTCGGACGGGGGCTGGCCCCATCCGTTCTGCGGTGGCTGCGACATGTTCTGCTCCGACGCCGGTGACGGCGCCGTCCCCTCTCTGCTGACACGACCTGCGATGGCCGAGACCCCCTGGGCCTGTGCGCCACATCGTACGGCGCGTTCAGGCCCCGTCCCGATTCGGTCTGGTCGCTATCAGGTCACGAAGCACGCCGCCCCGGGCCCGGCCGGAGCCAGGTCCCGGGGCGGCGGACAGCAGGGTGCTGCTCAGCCGCGGCCGGTGAACAGCTCCCCGTGGAAGGTGCGGCCGGTGGCCCGCTGGGAGGCGCCCGAGGCGTCGAGGTAGGGAGTGATGCCGCCGCGATGGCGGGGGAAGCCGGCGCCGAGGATCAGCGCGAGGTCCACCTGCTCGGGTCGCTCGACCACACCGCTCTCGAGCATCAGGGAGATCTCCTCGGCCAGTCCGTCCTGGACCTTCTCGAGCAGCGCCTCGCCGACGGGAGCCTCCGCACCCGCATCGCTGTGCGCCGCGGCAGCACTGTGCGGTGCTGCGGCGAAGACCTCGGCCACGGTCGGGGAGACCGGCGGGTGCACAGCCGTCTTGCTGCGCTCGGTGAAGTGGGCCTTCTTCTCGGCCATCGCATGCAGTCCCGTGGAGGCGTGGAAGCGGTCCCCGAGCTCCTCGGCGAGCACCGTGCCCACGTGGTCCGCAACGGCGAGGCCCACCAGGTCCAGCAGCTCGAAGGGCCGCATCGGCATGCCGAGCGCGTCGAGGGAAGCATCGACCTCCGCCGGATCAGCGCCCGCGTCGACGGAGGCGAGGACCGCGCCGAGCACCCGGAACAGCAGCCGGTTGACGATGAAGCCGGGAGCATCGGCGCTGCGCACCGCGAACTTCCGCAGCCTGCGCACCACCTCGAGGCCGGTGGCGAGGGTGGCCTCGTCGGTCGCGCCGGTGTGGATCACCTCGACCAGCGGCATCTTCGCGACGGGGTTGAAGAAGTGCAGGCCCACGACGCGCTCGGGATGGGCGAGGCCCTCCGCCATCTGCGTCACCGAGAGCGAGGAGGTGTTGGTGACCAGCAGCGCGTCCTCCGCGAGGACGGTCTCGAGCTCCGCGAAGACGGACTGCTTGATCTTCAGCACCTCGGGCACGGCCTCGAGCACGAGGTCGCAGCCGGCGAGCTCCTGGAGGTCCGTGGTGGCGGAGAGGTTCTCGGAGATCTGGGCGGCGGCCGCCTCGTCGAGCAGCCCCCGCGCGGCGGTCTGGGCGATGACCTCGCGGGCCGCGGCGAGGCCCTTGGCGGCGATCTCCGTATCGAGATCCCGCATTACGACCGGGACCTGCAGGCCGAGAGCGAGCTGGGCGGCGATCTGCGAGGCCATCAGCCCCGCGCCGGCCACGCCCACCCGGCGGATCTCGCGTGCGCCCTCGACGGGGGCGCGTCCGGGCTTGCCGCGACGCAGCAGCTCGGCGGTGTACATCGAGGCCGCGGCACCGTCACTGCGCACCAGCTCCTCGAGGGCAGCAGCCTCCCGGGCGAGGGCGTCGGGGAGGGTGGAGCCCGGGAGCTGCTGCAGCAGCTCCAGGGCGCGGCCGACGGCGGGGGCGCCCTGCGCCTCGAGCCGAGCGGCCCAGGTGCGGCGGGTCTCGGCCGGGCCGTGGGCGGCATCGAGCGCATCGCGCAGCGCCTCCGCCTCCGGCGTATCGGCGGCGGGCAGCGGTGCGGTGCGGCCGCCCCAGGCACCGTCGGCCGCGACGGTGCCGGTGGGAGCGGATTCGGCGAGCGCGGGATCGACCACGTCGGCGTCGGCCTCGTCGAGGTCGTCATGCGCGGCGACCAGGGCGGCGAACTCGTCGAGCGCTTCGTCCAAGTCCTCCGCGAGCTCGTCGACCAGTCCGATCTCAAGGGCCTGCTCGGCGTTCAGCTGCCGGTCGCGGGCCGGGTCCTCGAGGATCATCCGCACCGCGTTATCGGCGCCGACGACTGCCTGCAGCAGGGTGGTGCCGCCCCAACCGGGCAGGATGCCGAGGCTGGTCTCGGGCAGACCCAGGCCGCGCACTGCGGGGCCCGCGGTGCGGACGTCCGCCATCAGCGCCACCTCCAGGCCGCCGCCGAGGGCGACCCCGTTGAGGTGGGCGAGCACTGGAACCGAGCTGGTGCGCACGCGGACCTGCAGGTCATGGGCGGCGCTGGTCATGCCCTTGACGTTCGCGACCGCGGTGGGGTCGGCGAACATCGACAGGTCGGCGCCGGCGAGGAAGACGCGGCCGGTGCCGGTCATGGCGATCGCCTGGATCTCCCCGGCCTCGGCACGATCCAGGGCGGCACCGATCGCGCCGGTGACGGCGTCGATCGAACGTGGCCCGAGGGTGGCGGGACGTCGCTCCTCCCCCTCCGGCGGGGCGAAGGTCAGCACGGCTACCGTGCCCAGTCCGGGATGCTCGCGGTCCTCGGCCAGGACTCGGGTGACGTGCTCGGTGTAGCTGCTCATCAGTGACCTTTCGCGATCTCTTCGTCGAGGGCAGGCGACATCCGCAGGATTGTCTGATACTGCGGGTTTCATGTAGATCATGCCTCAGGTCGACGGCAGGTGTCCACCGACGCCCGCCGTTCCCACCGCGAGCGCGGCAGCTCACGTCACCGGCTCCACGTGCCAGCTCCAGGTGCCGGCCCAGGATGCAGTCCGAGGCACTGGCTCGAGGCGCTGGCTCAGGGCGCTGGCTCAGGATGCCGCCATCCAGGCTCCCTCCTCAGTCACCTGCATATCGTCGAGGAGCACGAAGTGCCCTCCACCCTCGACCTCTGCAGGGAGCTCGAAGGCGAGCTCCGAGAGGAAGGTGCCTCCTGCGGTGACACCGCGCTGCTCGAGGAGGTCGTCGTAGTGCGGGGTCACGACGAAGGCACGGCTGTGCTCGGTGCCGTCCTCGGCGATATAGACCGCCCGCATCCAGACCTGCAACGACGAGGGGTAGTCGCTGTCATCGTGATAGAGACCCTCGAGCGTGAGCAGCACGTACTTGTTTCCCTCCTCCGGCTCGGCATTGAGGGAGTTGGCCTCCAGGATCTCGGAGGTCGCATCCCAGTCCATGGCGGTCGCGGTCACGTCGACGTCAGCTCCGAGCGTGGTGGAGTGGAACGGGAAGGTGCTCCCGAAGGGCACGGCATCCTCGGGCCCCACCGGCATCTCGTCGAAGGTCGGGGGCGTCGTCTCCGTGCCCTGCTCGTCCCCGCCGCCGTCGGACCCTCCGCCGGCGATCGAGATCCCTCCCCCGTGCTGGAGGGCGCGCACGCCGAAGAATCCACCGACGCCGAGCACGAGTCCGGCGATCACGGAGAGGCAGCCGACGGTCAGGTAGAAGGAGGTGCGAGGAGCCCGCGCAGGCAGTGGCTCGGTGAGGGCG
This sequence comes from Brachybacterium sp., assembly GCF_052095815.1. Taxonomy (NCBI): domain Bacteria; kingdom Bacillati; phylum Actinomycetota; class Actinomycetes; order Micrococcales; family Dermabacteraceae; genus Brachybacterium; species Brachybacterium sp. The sequence goes on from NZ_JBQDLF010000017.1 coordinate 62,644, forward strand.
GTGCGGTGCGAGGGGTGAGGGGGTGGGCTCTGGTGCATGGCGGTGCGCGACGCGGGAGCGGACTCGTGGCCCGCAGTGCGACGGTCTCCCCTCCTCGGCGGACAGTTCAGGTCGGGATCGCACTCCACGATCCGCCGTCACGCTAGCGCACGCGCGGCCGCTTGCGGTGAGCACCTTCACTCAGCACCCCGGTCAGCGCCCTCGAGCAGGGGCGCCCGCCAGCGGTCATGCGGTCGTGAAGTACAGGATCTCCCCGGTGAACGTCTCCACACCCAGCCGGAAGGTGTCGACCTCCCGCTCAGGGACCAGGTAGGCGCTGCGGAACTGCGCGCTCTCGCCGCTGCCCAGCGGGCTGATCGACGTCATCGGGTCCGGGACCAGGCCCTGGGCGATATCGGGGAAGTAGGTGCGATCCGATTCACCGGTCAGCCAGAGCTCCTCCACGGGAGCCAGCTGGCCGGGCCCGTCGTAGCGCACTGCAAAGGTCACCAGGACCAGTCGGTAGCCGTCCTGGACCACGTCCTTGCCGTCCGCTCCGGGAGCGGTAGCCGCGAGGTCCACCTCGAGCGGGGTGACGCTGAGAGCTCCATCGGTCCAAGCCGTCCAGCTGACGGTGTGCTCTCCGATGGTCGCCGGGCGGTCGTACCCGCCGGTCCCGTCGGTCACCTCCCGTCCTGCGGAGTCGGTGACGGTGCCTGGCTCCCGTTCCTGGGAGGCCTGCGAGGCGGGCACGCTCGCGCTCTCCTCCTCACTGGCAGGGGCAGCTGCGGGCGTCGCGGGGGACGGGGCGCCGAGCCGCTGCAGCCCGCCCACCACGAGGCCGACGACCGCGACCAGCGCGGCCGCCTGCACGAAGACGATGGCGACGATCGCCCAGGCCGGCAATCCACTGCGGCGCGGCTCCTCGTCGAGGGGCTCCTGCGGGTCGTAGGTGAAGGAGGGAGCCCCGAAAGGTGCGTCGTCCTGGACGATGTCGTGCGGGACCGGTTCCCCCGGCACTGAACGGGCGGCGTCCCTGCTGCGGCCTGGCTGATCGTCACCGAGGCTCGGCGGCTCAGGGCCGGCCGCCAACGCCCGGCCTGTCGAGCCGAGCCCACGATCGGGCAACGCGAGAGGCGCCGGCTCGGACGGGTCGGTGAGGTCCTCCCAGTCATAGCCGGTGGAAGAATCCCGCCCCTGTGCCATGCCATCGAGCATAGGCGCGCCGGGCCCGCGATTCGACCCCTCCCCTGCCTCCGTTGCCGACCGCTGCGCGCCGACTCTGCCGATCCCTACCCGCTGTCTCTACCAACCCCCTGTCCGCTGTCTCTGCCGATCCCGGCCCGCTGTCCCGAAGGAAGTCTGCCTGCACTCCTTCCATGCACAACCATGTGGTTGTAGGTTCTTGACATGCAGAGGAACGACCACGACCGGGCGGATGCCTGGTTCCACGCGCTCTCGGATCGCACTCGGCGGGACATCCTGCGCCGGGTGCTGGAGCACGAGCAGTCGGTGTCCTCCCTGGCCCGGAACTACTCCATGAGCCTCACGGCGGTGCAGAAGCACGTTGTGGTGCTCGAGCGGGCCGGGCTGATCATCCGACGCCGTCACGGCAGGGAGACCCTGACCCGCGGCGACGCCGGAACCCTCCGCTCCGCCTCCGAGCTCCTCACCGAGCTCGAGCGCGGCTGGCGGGACCACATCACCCGTATTGACGAGCTGTTGGAGTCCGACCCCGCACCCGTTCCATCCCACCGGGACCCCGCGCCCACCACGAAGGAGTGACCATGCCTGTCACCGACATCACCCATGATCTGGAGAACCTCACCCTCACGATCACCGCGCAGTTCGCCGCGCCGGTGGAGCGGATCTGGGAGGTCTACGCGGATCCGCGTCAGCTCGAGAAGGTGTGGGGGCCCGTGGGGTATCCCGCCACCGTGGTCGAGCACAACCTCACCCCCGGCGGCCGGGTCACCTATTTCATGACCGGCCCCGAGGGCGAACGCTTCCCCGGGTACTGGAAGGTGCTCGCGGTCCAGGAGCCGGACTCCTTCACCTACGAGGACGGGTTCGCCCATGACGACTTCTCGCCGAACACCGAGCTGCCGGTCTCGACCTGCGTGAGCATCTTCACCGCCCAGGACGGCGGCACCCGGGCGGTCTACGTGACCACCTTCGCCAGCCGGGAGGGGCTGCAGACCGTGCTCGACATGGGCGTGGAGGAGGGGTCTCGCTCGGCGATCGACCAGATCGACGCGCTGGTCGCCTGACCACCCCTCCGATCCCATGCGCAGCGCCCCCGGTCACCATGGGTGAACGGGGGCGCTGCGGGAGAGCTGCCGCGGGCGGGGCTTACGCCGCCCCGGGATCAGGCGGCTTCGGGGCTCAGGCGGCCTCGACCCACTGCCCTTCGACGAGCACCTCATCCAGGGGGAGCGAGCCGGCGACGACGAAGTGACCGCCTTCGGGAAGGTCGGCCGGCGTCATGAACACGAAGTGCATGGTGCCGGACTCACCATCCTGCAGTGCCAGCTTGCTGGTGGTATCCGGGGTGACGACGCCGGCATCCTCATAGGGAGTGCCGTCGGCCGCGACGTAGTCGATCGGACCGAACGCGAAGGAGTTGAACGTGTCCGGTCCGTGGTAGGTCATCTCGGCCTGGACCATGATGTATTTGCCCTGGTCCGTGGGCTGCGGGTTGTGGCTGTTCTGCTCGCTCACCCATTCGGTGGCATCCCAGTTCACGTCGCCGATGACGATGTCCATCGAGCCGGCGAAATCGTTGGGGTCCTCGAGGGTGACGACGGTGCCCTGGGGCACTGCGTTGGCCTCGCCGACGGGCGCCGCCTCCTCGGTGGGCTCGGTGGTCTCCTCGGGCTCGGTGGTCGCGCCCTCCACGGGCTCCGAGGTCTCTTCCTCGGGGTCGGTGGTCTCCTCCGGTGCGGTGGACCCCTCCTCGGCCGGGGACTCCTCCTGCGAGGAGGTGGGCTGCTCCTCATCGCCGCTGCCCATCAGCGCGCGGACGCCGAA
>NZ_JBQDLF010000018.1:0-63656 GCF_052095815.1 Brachybacterium sp.
CAGAAACCCCACGAACCACGTCTGCAATATTCCCCAATACTAATTCCCAAGCCCTACCTACTGAAGGGTCAGCACGAAATGGGGATGAACCTGTGGATAACCCATAGGTGTGGAGGAACGGTCGTCGGGAAAGATGTCGTGGCACAGTGACGACCCAGGTCAGATCCATGACCGTCGCCCGCCGTGAGGACCGATGAGCTGACCAGCACAGATACGACACTGCGGACCACGCGAATATTTAATGACGCAGCGGAAGGCGCATTTTAGAATGGATGCCGATTTGTCAAGAAGCGCCAACGAAATGTGGATAACTCGCTCTGGGGAGGGCCCGTGCGCTGCCGCCAGGCCCATCGGCACTGCGAGATATGTCCGGCGCCTGAACATTTCAGGCATCTGGACATTCCAGGTCTCTCGACATACCAAGCGTCGGGATGTGCCAAACATCGGGATTAGTCAGGCATACGACCAGTTGTCCGGGCAGATTGGCGGCGGGATGGCAGGGCGTCGAGCCCCAGACGTGGCAAGAGACGTCCGCCGCAGCCCGACAGGGCCCGGCGAGACATGCCGGACCCCCGTCCCGCCAGCTCAGCAGGCGCCCCACCAACTCGGCAGGCAGCCCCGGCCCAGCAGGCACTCCCGGCCCAGCGGGCGCCCGCCGTCTCGGCAGGCACACCTTCCGTTCCTCCCGCGTACGCACGCACGCCTGCCACTCCAGCTGACCGATCCTGGTCAGCGGCAGCGGCAGCTCACGTCGCCTGCGCGACGCTCCCCACCCGCGCCCTCACCAGGATCTGCTTGGCCGCGACGTCCGCGCCGGCCAGCAGCGGTGACGCCACGCCGGGGGTCGCGCCGATCGCGGATCCCGGCTGGGTGGACGCTGCGGGGATCCCGAGCACGACCACGGACTCATCCACCGTGCCGTCGGCCGCGACGAGGTTGTGGCCGCCGAGCGCGTCTTCGGAGATCTCGGCGCGGGTGGCCTCCATGCTGTGGGTCTGCACCCCGTCCACGGCATGGACGCGGGCACGGCCCGAATCGAGCAGGGAGCGGAGCAGCGGATCGCTGGTCTGCGGGATCCTCCCCTTGGACATCCTGGTCTCCAGCAGCACGGAGGAGGTGACCACGCGGCCGGTGATCGGTGAGGCGGCGCGGAAGAGCCCGGCGGTCTCGTCGGCCTCGGTCACCAGCTCGGGACCGATCAGCTCGACCACCCCGGCTTCGATCAGCGCGAGCACGAGGCGAACCCGTTCGGCGGGCGGTCCGGAGGCCAGGGCGAGGGAGTCCCCGTCGAACCAGCCCAGCACGTCACGGGCGAGAGATTCGCCGGTGAAGACGCCGTGCCTGGTGAGGCGGCCGATGCTGCGGCGCAGCGCCCCCATGGCGCCGTTGACCGCGGCGCGCGGGTGCCGCCAGGGATCGGACATCGAGCCCAGCTCGTCGGCGATCAGCCGACGCACCAGCTGCGACCAGCCCTTCTCCCCGACCGGTTCGCCGTGGGTGGGGCGGTGCAGCTCGTCGAGGGTCCAGGCCCATCGCGGATCTGTGACCACCCCCGAGAGCACAGCATCGACCTCGTCCTGCGTGTCGGCGACGTCCAGACCCGGCAGCCACTCCCCGGTCATCGCGTCGGGAGCGACCTCAGTGAGGGCCTCGAGGTAGACACGGGCGAACTCCCGGGCGAGCACCGGCCAGACCTCGCTGCGGAAGTCCACGTCGGATCGCGTCGTCAGTGCATCGAACCACTCCGCGCTCGCCCATCGCGGCACGAAGGGACGCACCGAGCGGCCGCCGTCGGGCTTGGATCGGTAGGGGACGCCGCGCCGCGACCCGACCACCAGCTGCGGTTCGAGCCCGCTGGGATGGTAGCGAAGGCGTCCGCGGGCATCGCCGTCCACCAGGGTGAACTCGCCGCCCCATTCGGCGGCGAGCTGCCCGATCACGTCGAAGAAGTTCGCTCCCAGGCCCCGCACCAGCACGGGCTCGCCCGCCGGCAGACCGGTGTACGTGCGTTCGGCGGGCATGCCGGGCTCGACGTAGCGCAGCGCGAAGCGATCGGCGAAGTCGACCAGAGCGGTGACATCGTGGCTGCGCTGCGACTGGACCATGCCCTGGGCGAGCACCACGGTGGGCGCGGCCAGTCGGCGTCCGTCACGGAGGACCACGACGGTCTCCTCCCCCAGCTGCTCGAGGTCGACCGCGAGGCCCACCACCTCGGTCACCTCGACCGCGCCGGTGGCGATCGCGGCGTCGAGCTGGTCGCGGAAGTACACGCCCTGCAGGCGCCGGGTCGGGAAGGTCGCCCCGGTGAGCTCTGAGGCCTCGGTGAGAACCCACTCCCCCGCCGGATGGCCGCCTTCGGCGCGGACGCGGCGGGCCCAGTCCACCAGGTCAGGCCCGGGTGCGGCGGGCCCGCTCATCCGGGTGGAGTCGTCGGGATGGACCGTCGTGGCGTCGGCCTGGGTGTTGTTCAGGTACTGGGCGGGCTGGTCAATCAGCCAGGTCGCTCCGGGGCCGACGGCCATCGCGTCGACGACTGCGAGGCGCGCGGGCCCGGCGCCGGAGGTGGCGACGCGGGCTGCCGTGCGCAGCACGGTGGCCACTCCGCGTGGCCCGCCGCCGACGATCACCGCATCGAAGCGGTCCGGCAGGGCGGTGCTCATCGGAGGGCGGCGGGGACCAGGTCCGGGCGCACCGCGTCCTCAGGGTCCTCGGCGTTCTCGACGTCCGGCTCGTCGAGTCGGCTGCCGGTGCGGGTGAATCCGGCCGCGTCGACCCGGGGGCGCACCTCGACGGCGTCATCCCGCTCGGACACCTCGACGTCGACCTCGTAGACGGAACGCAGGATCGGGCCCTGCAGTGCCTGCGCCGGTGCACCGTCGGCGACCAGATGGCCGCCGTGCAGAACGATCACCTGATCGCAGTAGCGCGCGGCGTGGTTGAGGTCGTGGATCGCGATCAGGGCGCTGATGCCCTCCTCGCGGGTGATCCGACGCACCAGCTGCAGAGTCTCGATCTGATAGCGCAGGTCCAGGGCAGAGGTCGGCTCATCGAGCAGCAGCACGCGGGGATCCTGGGCAAGGGCACGAGCGATCATCGCGCGCTGAGCCTGCCCGCCGGAGAGCTCGGACATCGACTGCTCGGCGATGTCGCTCAGGCCCATCCGCACGATCGCGTCCTCGACCTTCGCCCGGTCCGCGACGCCGGGGGCGATCCCGAAGTGCGGGGTGCGGCCCAGCATCACAGCCTCGCGCACGGTGAGATCGAAGGGGGCATCGCCCGCCTGCGGCACATAGGCCACGAGCCGGGCGAGCTCGCGGCGACCGAGGCTCGCGATGTCGCAACCTTCCACGGCGATGCGGCCGGTCTTCGCGCGGTGCACCCCGGCGAGAGCCTTGACCATCGTGGACTTGCCGGAGCCGTTGGGGCCCAGCAGGGCGCAGAACGTCCCGGCGGAGACGTCGAAGGAGATGTCCTCGAGGATCCTGCGGGTGCCGTAGGAGAAGGACAGGTCGGTGACGGAGAGACTCACTTCAGGGTGTTCCTTCGCGTGAGGATGAGATAGATGAACACGGGGCCGCCGATGAAGGCCACCACGATACCGACGGGCACGACCGCCGGGGCGATGACGGTGCGGCCCACCGCGTCGGCGACCAGCAGCAGCAGCCCGCCGGAGAGAGCGGCGAAGGGCAGCAGGTGGCGGTGGTCGGCACCGATCGCGAGACGCGCGATATGCGGGCCGACGAGGCCCACGAAGCCGATGATCCCGCAGAAGGAGACCACCACCGCAGCGAGCACGACCGACAGCGCGATCAGTCCGATCCGCACCGGGCCGACGTTGACGCCGAAGCTGCGAGCGGCATCGTCCCCCGCGAAGGCGATCGCGTTGAGATCCCGGGAGAAGAACAGCGTCACCGGGATTGCGATCACGGTGAACGTGCCGACGATCAGCACGTCGTTCCAGGTGGCGTCGTTCACCGAGCCGAAGGTCCAGCGGATGATGGCCTGCAGGGTGTTCTCGTTCGCGGTGAACTGCAGGGCCGAGGTGAGCGCTTCGAAGATCTGGGTCATCGCGATGCCGAGCAGCAGCAGGGTGGCCACGGCCATCCGGCGGGCGGTGGCGATGCCGAGCACGACGGCGGAGACCGTCAGCGCCATGATCATCGCACCGGCGATCGTCGCCCACACCGGCAACTGGTTGGTGCCGGCCAGGGTGATGACCAGCGCCGCGCCGAAGGCCGCGGCCGGGGAGACGCCGAGGGTGAACGGGCTGACCAGCGGGTTCCGCAGCAGTCCCTGCATGAGCACGCCGGAGACCGACAGCGCGGCCCCCGCGGCGAAGGCGAGCAGCACCCGCGGCAGCCGCAGCTGGGTGATGACGGCATAGGTGGAGGCGAAGTCGGCGCTGATGGTGCCGCCGACGATGCTCACCTGGAGCGAGCGGAGCACATCGCCGAAGCCCACCCCGGCGGTGCCGATGGTGACCGCGGCGATCAGGGCGAGAACGGAGACCACCACGCCGACGGCGAGGACGAGCGACTTGCGCAGCTCCCTGCCTCGCGCGGGATCCGTCGGCGCCGGGGCGGGTGCGGGCACCTGCGGGGGCTGCTTCTGCAGCGTCGCGGTCATGCCTGCGGTCCCTGCACATAGGCGGCCGGGTCGGTCAGTTCGGTGTCCTGGAACTCGGTCACCCAGCGGGTGAGGTAGTCATCGGGCACGACGCCGTCCATCTCCTCGGGATGCAGCCAGGCGCCGAGGTAGAGCGCGCCGATCGACTTCCCCAGCGCGCTGGTCGCCCAGCCGTTGGCGATCGCGACGCGTCCCTCGGCGATCGCGCTCAGTCCCGCCCAGCCGGGACGGCCGGCGAGGTCCTCGCGCAGCGCGTCGAAGCGGTCGACGGGTTCGGCAGAGGGCTCGAACTCGTGCATCACGAACTGCGGGTCCCGCAGCACCACCTCGGTGGGATCGACCGTCAGCTCCTCCTGGGCGTCGCCCCCGGAGGCGTCATCGAAGATGTTGGAGCCGCCGGCCGCTTCGATCATGGCGTGGAAGCCGGAGCCGGGCAGGGTGGTCAGGTACGGCTCGACCGTCTCGAAGTACACCGGGACCGGCTCCACGTCCGTCAGACGCTCCTCCAGGATGCCCGCGATCTCGGCACGGAAGTCGAGGACCGCCTGGGCGCCCTCCTCGAGCCCGAAGACCTGACCGAGCAGGGCGAGGGTCTCGTCGACCACCTCGGTGTCCCAGGCGGTGGCGATGAGGACGGGGATGTCGAAGGCGGAGAGCTGCTCGAGCGCCTCCTGCCAGACGGCGTTGCGCGGGAGGATCACGACGTCGGGCCGGAGCTCGGCGATGGCCTCGTAGTTGAGCTGGTCCAGCCCCTCGGCGATCACCTGGTCCTCGGCGAGCTCGAGATAGGGCAGGCGGTCCAGGGAGGCGCGGTCCACGCCGACGACGCGATCGCCGGCACCGATGGCCCGGACGAACTCGTTGGAATAGCTGTTGACGACGACGGCGGTCTGCGCGGGGCCGGGCAGGACCACCTCGCGGTCCTGGTCGTCGACGACGGTGAGCTGCTCGGAGGCGTCGGACTGTCCCTCGACGGTGACCTCGCCGCAGGCGGCGAGGCCGAGGACGGGCAGGGAGACGAGAGCGGTGCCGAGGAGGGTGCGGCGACGGAGGGAGGCGGTGGTCATGGGTCCTTCTTCAGTGTGTCAGGCGGAGACGGGGAGTGCGGAGTCGACCAGCGAGGGATCGCCGAGGCTGAGCATGAGGCGGTTCGCCCAGGCGAAGAAACCGGCGGCGGTGACCAGGTCGGTGATCTCCGCATCGCTCAGGCCCAGCTCGCGCAGATCGCTGATCCGCGGGGCGCCCAGGGTGGGGCGGGGGCGGGACAGCTCGGCGGCCGCGTCGATGATCGCGCTCCAGCGGTCGTCCTGGCCGTCGGCCAGCGGGGAGAGCTGCGCAGCGATCCAGTCGCCGTCGCGCTCGAGGGCGACAGCGAGCAGGGCGTCGACATCCTCCTCGCGCTTGGAGAAGCCGGCGGCCTTCCGCGCATGCACGGAGGCGCAGTAGATGCAGTCGTTGACCTTGCTGGTCACGGCGGCGGCGAGTTCGCGCTCGGCCTTGGGCAGTCCGTCGCGGGGAAGGAAGATCGCGTTGTCGAGCTCGCTGCGAGCTCGCGTGATGCCGGGGGTCAGGGAGAGCATCCGGAAGTAGACGCTGTTCACGCTCGCCTTGGAGGCGAAGGAGTCGCGCTGCTCGTCCGTCAGCTCGTCCTCGGCGGGCACCTCGATCCACGGCTCCCACTGGAGCTGGTCGCGGGTGAACGCCGCGGGGCGGGTGCGTCCGGTGGAGGTGGTGCCGCCATGCTGCGCGGCGCGGCCGCGGGAGCGCGGGGTGCGCGTCGGGGCGTCGGCGGTCGGCAGGTCGAGTCCGTGCAGGGCGGCGAGGCCGGCGACCAATCGCTGGAGGTAGCTCTCGAAGGCGACCAGCTGGCTGATCAGCACCACGGTGCGGGAATCGTGGCCGACGGCCGTGAGCTGCTGCTGGTCGGCGAGGGTGGCGAGCGCCGGGGAGATCGAGAGCAGATCCACCTGGTCGCGCAGCGCGGCGAGCGCAGGATCGCTGGAGAGCGGGTCGGCGGCGGTCAGCTCCGGGGAGGCGCCCTGGGTCCGGTGCCAGTCCGCGAGCACGCCGCTGCCCTGCCAGTCCGCGGTGACTGCGGCCAGCGCGTGCAGCACGGAAGCGGGGAGCGCCTGCGGTGCGCGGTAGAGCGCGTCATACGCGCTGCGGGTCTGGGCGAGGACCTCCGGGCGCACGGTCACGAGCGCCCCGCTCGCCTCGGGGGCTCCGGTGAGGACCGCGTCGAGGATCTGGTGGGCGTCGAAGGACTGCTGCGCATCGGACATGCGCTCATCTTATGCGCTACCCAAGCACCCCTAAGGATTGGAGTCGTGTGGAAGCAGTCACGCCTCCTCGAATGCTGAGGACACCCGACCCTCGCACCTCACCCGTGCCGCCCGTCCCGTCCGAGGTCGCGCGGTATCCTCGCCGTGAGCTCGTGCGCCATGTGCACGGCGATCAAGGAGGACCATGGCGCCCACGATGAAGGAGGTCGCGGCTCGAGCAGGCGTGTCGACGAAGACCGTCTCCCGCGTCGTGAATCACCATCCGAGCATCAGCGATGCGGTCCGCGAACGGGTCCGTCGGGCGATCGAGGAGCTCGACTGGACGCCCAATGCGCATGCGCGCTCCCTGCGCACCGGTCGTACGGGGCTGATCGGCCTGTCCCTGGTGGATCTCAAGGCACCGATCACGGCGCGTCTGGCCCAGGCATTGGTCATCGAGGCCGAGCGGCAGGGGCTGCGCGTCTCCATCGAGCCCTCCCGCGGGCGGAGCGAACGCATCGCGCAGACGTTCGCCTCCCGGGGCGCCCTCTTCGACGCGGTGGTCCATATCGGTCCGCTCCCCCGGGGCTGCGAGCCCCCAGCATTCACCCCGGAGCGTCCGGTCGTCGGCCTGTGCACGGCGTCGGATCCTGAGGATCCCGCCGTGCTGGACTCGATCGACAGCGATGATGCGGGCGCAGCATCAGCCCTCACCCGGCACCTGCAGCGGATCCATCATCATGACGTGGTGCTGCTGGGCCGCGAGGCGGAGCTGCCCGACACCTTCCTCGACGAGCTCGCCCGTTCCTTTCCCGACGCGCCCGTGCTCCGCCCCGAGGCCCGTCCCGGATCTCGCTCCACCCACGTCGCCGATCGCGCGGCCGGTCGGGCGCTGGCAGCACTCGCCCTGGAGCGGCATCCCTGGGCCCGGGCACTGGTCTGCGCCGATGACGAGCTCGCGATCGGCGCTCTGTCGCTGCTGCATGACAGGGCGCTCGAGGTCCCAGCCCAGGTCGCTCTGACCGGTTACGGCAACATCGACGACGGACGGTTCTCCACCCCCTCCCTGACCACTGTCGACCTCGACCTGCCCGAGATCGCCCGACGCGCCATCGAGCTGATCTCCCGGCGCACCGCCGGGGATCGCAGCGCGCCGCAGCGTGCCGTGGTGCCGACCACCCTGCTCCGTGCGGAGTCGACCCTCGGGGCCAGCCATGTCGAGCACTGGGGGTCGAGATGACGCAGGTGACCCTCGCCGATGTCGCCGCGGCCGCGGGGGTCTCCACGGCGACCGTCTCCCATGTGCTGCGTGCACCGGAGCGCACCGACGGGACGATCCGGGTCTCCGCGAGGACTCGGGAGACGGTGCATCGCGTTGCGCGCGAGCTGGGTTATGTGCCCTCGGCCGCAGGGCGCGGACTGGCACTGGGCACGGCCGAGCGCATCGCGATCATGGTGCCCAATCTGGTCCAGCCGTACTTCGCGAGGATGGCCGAGGCGCTGATCCTCGCACTCGAGGAGCGCGGCCTGAGCACCACCCTGCGGCTCGCCCTCGATGCCGCGGCGGAACGGGATGCAGTGCTGGGCCGCACCACCCAGGATGTCGCCGGCGTGATCATCTGCCCGCATTTCCTCTCCGGGGAGCTTCTCGCCGGCGCAGCCCCCGCGCTGCCGACGGTCCAGGTGGGAGGCGCGCCCACCCCGGGGATCGATGCCGTGGTGATGGCAGAGCAGGAAGGGTTCCTCACGGCGACCAGGCATCTGATCGATCGCGGCCGGCGACGGATCGCCTATGTGGCCGACCCCTGGCTGCCCTCCCACGAAGGGCTCCGCTATCTCGGATATCTCGAGGCCCACACGGAGCGTGGCCTCGAGGTCGACGATGCCCTGGCCATCCAGGGCACGGACTGGGACCGCCGCGAGACCGGGCTGGAGGCGATGGTCGGCCTGCTGCGCTCCGGCGCCCCGTTCGATGCGGTCATGTGCATCAATGACGCGGCCGCCGTCGGCGCGATGCGCGCCGCCTCGCTCGCCGGCCTCCGGATCCCGCAGGACGTCGCCTTCACCGGCTTCGACAACACGGAGGAAGCCGCCTTCACCACCCCTCCTCTGACCTCGGTGGACCCGGGGGTGCCGGAGATGGCGCAGCGGGCGGTCGCGATGCTGCTCGCACGGTTGGAGGGCGAGAGCGGTCCGGCCCGGCGCGAAAGCGCACCGCTCGAGCTGATCGTCCGCGCATCCACCGGCGACTGACCCCGCCCTCCGGGGCCCGCGACCCCGAGGAGCGGATACCGACCGGACAGGATCTCTTTTCAACGTTGTGTCTCCTATTGACATCGCTTAATCTCGCGTTCAGGATGGCCTGCATCACATCTCGATGAGGAGTCCTCCGTTGCCTGTCCTTCCCCCGCGCTCCACCCGTCGTCCGGCGCCCGCCCTCCCTCGTGCCGAACGCCATGAGGGGCTCCGCCCGCTGGATCTCTCCGAGGTGGTGCTGCACCCGCGAGGCAGCCTCGGCGCCTGGCAGGAGCTGAACGCCTCCGCCACCATCCCCCACTGCATCGAGCAGCTCGAGAGCTCCGGGGTGATCGACAACTTCCGGCGGCTGGTCGGGGAATCCGGCGCGAAGCATCGCGGCTTCGTCTTCGCCGACTCGGACCTCTACAAGGTCATCGAAGCCGTCGCCTGGGAGATCGGCCGCTCCGGCACCACCGCGCACAACGCCTGGCTCGACGAGATGATCGCGCTGATCGCCCGGACCCAGGAGCCCAGCGGCTACCTGCACACCTGGATCCAGGGCGTGCAGCCGGAGAAGAAGTTCTCGGAGCTGCACTGGACGCACGAGCTGTATGTGCTCGGCCATTGGCTGCAGGCGGGGATCGCGCTGGCCCGCACCACCGAGCGCACCGAGCTGCTCGACCTCGCGGTGCGCTTCGTGGACCTGGTGGACCGTCGCTTCGGGCCCGGCCGCGAGGACGGCATCCCGGGTCACCCCGAGATCGAGACCGCCCTGGTGGAGCTGTACCGCCACACCGGTGAGCAGCGCCATCTGGAACTCGCCCAGCACCTGGTGGATCAGCGCGGACGCGACATCCTCCCCGGCGGGGGCTTCGGCTCCCACTACTTCCAGGACCATCTGCCGGTACGGGAGGCCGTGGATCCCACCGGTCACGCAGTGCGTCAGCTGTACCTGAACGCGGGCGTGAGCGACCTCTTCCTCGAGACCGGCGAAGCCGCACTGGGTGAGGTCATGGACGAGCAGTGGGATCGGGTCCACACCCGCAAGATGTACCTCTCGGGGGCCTTCGGGTCGCGTCACCGCGATGAGTCCTTCGGCAACGACCACGAGCTGCCCTCGGACCGTGCCTACGCGGAGACCTGCGCGACCATCGCGGATCTCCACTGGACCTGGCGCATGATGCTCTCCGGCGACGATCCCCGCCACGGAGACGTCATCGAGCGGGAGATCCACAACGCGCTGGCCGCCTCCCTGGACGCGACCGGCACCCGCTTCTTCTACTCGAATCCGCTGCAGCGCAGGCCGGACCGGTTCGACGAGGAGAACGCACCGGCCGAACGACGCCCGTGGTACTCCTGCGCCTGCTGCCCGCCGAACATCGCCCGCACCATCGCCCAGCTCGGAGCCTATGTCGCCGCCTGGCGCTCAGGGGACGCGGGGCCGAGCCTCGAGTTGCTCCAGCTCACTGACATGTCCATCACCCTCCCTGCCGAGCTGGGTACCGGCACCCTCCACGTGGAGACCGACTATCCCGCCTCCGGCGTCCTCGGCCTGCGCCTGTCGCCGCTGACCGCCGCCGCTGGCGCGCGCCTCGGGGTGCGGATCCCGGGCTGGGTGCGCAGCGGCTCGGTCTCCTCGGCCGACGGGGTTCAGCGCCCTCTGCGCGACGAGGAGCTCTCGGCCCAGCGACTCGAGCTCGCCCTCGAGGACGTCGACGGCATGACGCTCACCCTGGATATGCCCCCGCGCTGGACGACCTCGCACCCCCGCGTGGATGCCACCCGTGGCTGCGTGGCTCTCGAGCGAGGACCGATCGTCCACTGCCTCGAGCAGGTCGATCTGCCGAACGGGATCGGGGTCGATGACCTCGTCGTCCCCGCCGAGGCGACGGCGAGCGCGAGGGATGACGGGAGCCTCGAGATCTCGCTGCTGCACCGGCCCGACGGCGGGGAGCTCTACCGCTCCGCCGACGGCGCGCACCTGCCCCGCCCCGGCGAGAAGCAGATCACCGTCGCCACGACGCCCTTCTCCCGCTGGGGCAATCGCGGGTCCGGCGCCATGCGCATCTGGCTCCCGCGCGAGCACTGAACCCCTCCGTCCCATCCATCCCACCCCACCCCACCCCTTCAGGAGACAAAGATGTCGATCCACCGCCCCACCCCTGCCCGTCGCGGCCCCCGTCGGCGCACCGTCCTCGGCGGGCTCGCCGCCACCGCTGCCGTCGGCAGCACGCTCGGTCTGAGCGCCTGCGGCGGGAATGCCAGCAGCAAGGAGGGTGAGCTGCGGATCCTCGTCGTCAAGCACGCCCTGACCAAGCCCATGGCCGAGATGGGCTGGACCGCCGCCCTCGAGGAAGCCGCCGGGATGCCGATCGTGTGGGAGGAGGTCTCCGCGGACTGGGACCAGAAGAAGTCCACGATGCTCGCCGCCGGCGACATCCCGGATCTGGTCGTCGGCACCCAGGCCATCAACGACACAGATCTCGCCACCTACGGCTCACTCTTCGCGAATCTCGCCGAGTCTCTCGACGCCCTCCCCAATGTGACCGCCATGCTGGAGGAGAAGCCGGAGCTGAAGGCACTGGCCACCCAGCCCACCGGCGAGATCTGGTCGGTACCGGGATACAAGCGGTTCTGGCCGCCCACCGTGCAGCACCAGTACATCAACGCGCAGTGGTTGGACACGCTCGGCCTCGAGATGCCCACCACCTGGGATGAGCTGTTCGACGTGCTCGTCGCCTTCAAGGAGGGCGATCCGACCGGCACCGGCGCCGAGGTGCTGCCGATGGACTGGAGCCCGGTGGGCACCGGCGGCTTCGGCTACTTCCAGTCGATCCTGCTGCTGGGCAGCATGGGCCTTCCCCTCGCCGGCGGCGGTGGCCAGGGCTACTACCTGCAGGACGGTGTGGTCGGCAACTTCCTCACGGATGATCGCTACCGCGAGGTGGTCACCTTCCTCGCCCGCTGCCAGGAAGCCGGACTGCTCTCCAGCGAGGTGATGACCCAGGACTACTCCGCGTATCAGTCGGTGGCCCGTGGCCCCGGTGATGGCGTGGCGAGCGTCGGCTTCACCTGGGGCTGGACCCGCTCGGACAGGTTCGGACCCGAGATCTACGAGCAGTACGAGGCGATCGGGGTGCTCGAGCACGCGGCAGGCCAGTCCGAACCGGTCACCTGGAGCTTCGACCAGTACGGCGAGAATTTCCCGGGCAACCAGGTGGCGCTCTCCGCGAACTCCAAGAACAAGGATGCCGCGCTCAAGGTCATCGACACCTTCTACGACCAGGAGATCTCGATCCAGGTCCTGTTCGGGGACATCGGCCCGAACATCGAGAAGACCGGTGAGAACTCCTACAAGGTGCTGCCTGCGGCTGATGGCACGGACCCGTCGACCTGGAAGTGGACCTCGACCCTCGCCGACAACGGGCCCCTGTGGATCCGGGACACGATCGAGGTCGAGCTGCCCACCGACCTCCAGGAAGCGGTGGACGAGTCCGTGCCGCTGCAGCCTGCGATCGACAACATGGATCTCGAGGCCGACGTCTACCCGGGCCTGTTCATCAAGATGAGCAAGGAGGACCTCAATGCCATGAGCTTGGTGGACACCACGCTGATGAACACCGCGATGACCCGATTCGCCGAGTGGGTCACCTCAGGCGGCATCGACGAGGGCTGGGACGAGTACGTGGCCACGATCGAGGAGACCGGCGTGGCCGAGAACATCGCGACGCGGCAGAAGTACTACGACGACTACATGAAGTCCACGTCGTGAGCGCCCGGACCACCATGGATGCGGTGTCGGAGTCGGCCGGCCCGCGCAGGCAGCGGCCCGACGGCGCCCCGTCCTCCGCGGAGAGAAAGTCCCGAGCGCGCTCGAAGGTGCGTCGCCACCTGGGCCGGTACTGGCAGTTGTGGGTGATGCTGGCGCCCGCGCTGGGGTTCCTCATCGTGTTCGCCTATGTGCCGATGTACGGGATCCAGCTGGCATTCCGTGAATTCGACTTCGCCAAGGGGCTCACCGGTGGAGAGTGGGTGGGGCTGAAGTACTTCATCCAGTTCTTCGAGAGCCCGCTGTTCGGTGACCTCATGCGCAACACGGTCATGATCAGCTTGGCCACGCTGGTGCTGGGCTTCCTCACGCCGATCGCGCTGGCGCTGGTGATCAACCAGATCCTCCACTCGCGGCTGAGAAGGATCGTGCAGACGGTGACCTACCTGCCGCACTTCATCTCGATCGTGGTGATCGTGGGGATGCTGCAGGTGTTCCTCTCCCCCAGCACCGGCCTGATCACCCGCTTCCTCGCCTTCTTCGGCCTGGAGGACGTCAACTTCCTCGGGAGCACCAGCGCCTTCGTCCCCGTGTACGTGCTCTCGGACATCTGGCAGCACACCGGCTGGAACAGCATCATCTATCTCGCGGCGCTGGCCGGGGTGAACACCCAGCTGTACGAGGCGGCACGCATCGACGGCGCCTCACGGCTGCAGATCATCCGCAATGTCGACATCCCGGCCCTGGTGCCCACGATGATCATCCTGCTGATCCTGAACATGGGCGGTGTGCTGAACACCGGCTTCGAGAAGGTGTTCCTGATGCAGAACACGCTGAACCTCCCGGTCTCGGAGGTCATCGCGACCTACACCTACAAGATCGGCATCCTCTCCAGCCAGTTCAGCTACTCCACGGCGATCGGGCTGTTCAACACCATCATCAACTTCGCGTTCCTGGTGATCGCCAACCAGATCTCCAAGCGCGCCTCCGACACGAGCCTGTGGTGAGGGGCCCCATGACCACCGAGACGACTGAGACGACTGAACGCGCTGCCGCCCGCAGCTCCCCGCGCCGTCTGGGCCGGCGCCTGACGGGCAATGACATGGTCTTCACCGTCGTGATCGCCCTGATCTGCGCGACGGTCCTGTTCGCGACGCTCTACCCGCTGTACTTCGTCATGATCGCCTCCATCAGCGATCCGACGGCAGTGGCAACCGGGAGGGTCTCCTTCCTGCCCAAGAACATCAGCTTCTTCGGGTACCAGCAGATCTTCGAGGACACACGGATCTGGGTCGGCTACCGCAACACACTGGTCTACAGCGTGGTCGGCACAGCGCTGAACCTGGTGGTGACCCTCCCTGCGGCCTATGCGCTCTCGCGGCGTGAGTTCCGGCCCCGGCGCCCGCTCATGCTGATCTTCGCCTTCACCATGTTCTTCAACGGCGGTCTGATCCCGACCTACCTGCTGTACCGGGACCTGGGCCTGCTGGACAACTGGCTGGTGTTCATCCTCCCCTCGGCGCTGAATGTGTTCAACCTGATCATCGCGCGGGCCTTCTTCGAGAATTCCCTGCCCGAGGAGCTCTTCGAGGCCGCCATGATCGACGGCGTGGACTACTTCCGCTTCTTCACCACCATTGCGCTGCCGCTGTCCAAAGCACTGATCTCCCTGATCGGCCTGTACTACCTGGTGCAGCACTGGAACGACTTCTTCACCGGGCTGATCTTCGTGCGGGACTACGACAAACAGCCGCTCCAGATCGTGCTGCGAGACATCCTGCTGTCCAACCAGGCCTTCTCCGGGGGCGCCGGGGGCGCTGGCGGCTCCGGCGGCGCCTACGGGCAGCGCTACGCGGATCAGATCAAGTACGGGGTCATCATCGTCTCTACGCTGCCCGTCATCATCCTGTACCCCTTCCTGCAGAAGTACTTCGAGAAGGGCGTGCTGATCGGGTCGGTGAAGGGATGAGCATCGCGACACCGGCGCGACCGGGGAGGCTGATGCCTCAGCTGGTGCGCTGGCACCTGGTGCTCGGGGAGCTGGCGCTGCGGCTGTTCCTGCTGCAGCTGCTCTGGGTGCTCGGCACCCTGGCCGGTGCGGTGGTGTTCGGCGCGCTGCCGGCGACGGCAGCGCTGTGCACCGTGCTGCGGGAGGACCGGCTCGAGCAGATCGCGGAGGAGGCCGGGGAACGTCCGCGCCCCAGGCCCCGGCTCTGGAAGGAGTTCTGGGGTGCCTGGCGCACGGAGTTCTGGCGGGCCCACCGCCTGGGTGGGGTGCTGCTGCTGGGATGGCTGCTGCTCGCCCTGGACCGCGCAGTGCTGACCGGCGTCGCGCTGGGGTCCATCGCTCCGCTGGTGAGCGGGCTGGTGGTGGTGCTGACGGTGGTGCTGGTGCTGCTGAGCTCCGTGGTGTGGCCGCTGGCCGCCCACTTCGCCGACCCCATCGGCCGGGTGCTGCGGATGGGTCTGGTGCTGCTGCTGCGCCGGCCATCGATCGCACTGTTCACCGCAGTCCTGCTCGCCGCCACGATCTGGGTGGCCCAGACCGTTCCCGGGCTGGTGCCGGTGTTCGGCATCGTCCTGCCGGCGTGGGCGGTGACGACGTTGATGTGGCGGTCCGGTGCGATGCCGCTCAGCGCTTGATCAGCCTTCGAGCCAGCGCGGCTCCACCAGTGTGATCCGTGGCCCGGCGCCGTCGATCTGGAGCAGGCGCACCAGCTCTCCGACGGCGAGCTCGCTGATCTCCACGCGGCGAGGATCGATCTGCGGCACCGCGGCCAGCAGCGGACTGATATCTGCCAGATACTCGCCGCTGAGCCCGATGAGCAGTCGCGTCTCGTCCACCAGTGCGCCGGCGGCGGCCATCGCGAACAGCACCTGCCGCACCCCGGTGATGCCGAACAGGGCGGTGCGCTGGTTGGGGAGGGTGATCCGCAGCGCCCTGTCCGGTACGTCGGCGAGCTCTCCGGCGTCGAGCACCACCTCGAGCTGCGCCTCCTCTGCGGCGTCCTCGACCCCGGCCAGGAAGCGGGAGACGTCATTGCGTGACCGTCTGCGGTCCGGCGCGCCGAACAGCAGCAGCCGATCACAGCCCTCCTCGAGGGTCCGCTCCACGACCATCTGTCCCAGCATCTCGAAGTCGAGGTCCACGACGGATCCCTGGGGGAATTCCTCGGGCTTGCCGATCGTCACGAAGGGCAGCCCGGAGTCGATCACCGGGGCGACGCGCTCGTCGAACCGGTCCAGCTCCATCAGGATCAGGCCCTCGCACACCCCGGTGCGGACCACCCGCCGAATCCCTGCCGCTCCCTCCTGCGCAGTGACCAGCAGGATGTCGTAGCCGTGTCGGCGGGCCTCGCGGGCGATCGCCGCGATGAAGACCATCAGCACTCCATCGTCAGCCCCGGTCTCGGGGACCATCAGGCCGATCACGCCGCTGCGCCGGGAGCGCAGGGTGCGAGCGCCGGAGTTGGGGTGATATCCGAGCTTGGCGATCGCGTCCTCGACCCGGACACGGGTCTCCTCGGAGATCGGGCGGGAGCCGGTGAGCACATAGCTCACGGTGGATTGGGAGACGCCGGCGAGCCGAGCGACGTCCTGGCTCGTCGGGGCTTTCGCCCTCGCCGCTGTCTTCCTCACCGCCACGCCCGGTCTCCCTCCCCGGATGTGCTCACCCGATGCTCAGCCCCGCGCTGCCAGTCTTCCATGACTGCAGAGCTGAGCTGCGCCCGTCTTCGGAATCCAGGATCCGAGCGGCGGCGAGCGCCTCCTCGAGCAGGTCCGCGAGCTGCACTCGGGTGCCGGTGTCGGCCGCGCGGACCGCCGCTTCGACGATCGCCTGGGTCCATACATTCCCGTGCACCTCGGAGTCCGGCATCGGCCCGCCGCGCAGCGCCGCGCAGAACCGCGCGAGGGAGTCTGCCAACTCCCAGCGGGCATCCGGTGCAGGAGTGCGGCCGAGGACGACCTCTGCGGCTTCCTTCTCGGCCCGGTGGGCGGCAGGCACGGTCTCGCCGTCCCAGAGCACGCTCCCGAGCTCGCAGCTGATCCGCCACTCGCCGTTCCAGCTGGTCTCGGCCCCCGGAGCGGCCCAGGAGCCGGCGAAGGTGTGCACGGTCCCGCTGTCGTAGGTGATGGTCACCGTGGCGGCGGTGTCTCCGGCGTACCAGCTCCAGGAAGGGTTGTAGGAGGCGGCGGTGACGGCGAGCGGATTGCCGTCGACCAGCACCCGACCGGCGTCGAAGGCGTGGATCGCCATGTCCACGATCAGCGGGTGATCCATCTCGTCGCGGAAGCCGCCGAAGCGGGGCGCCTTGTAGAAGCGGGTGTCCACGATGCCGGCACCGCCGAGCTCGTCGGCCAGGCGCCGCGCCTCGTGCAGGTGGGGGTTGTTGCGCCGGGACTGGGAGACCATGAACAGCTGCCCGGTGGCCTCCGCATGGCCGGCGAGCGAGACCGCCTCGGCGAGGGTCGCAGCGCACGGCTTCTCCCCCAGCACCGGGAATCCGGCGTGCAGGGCGTCCGCGGTGACGGCGTGGTGGGCGGCCGGGATCGTCACGTCGATGACCGCCTCCGCGCCGGAGCGCCGGGCGACCTCGAGGGCGTCGGTCCCGGTGACGATCCCGGCCTGCTGCTCCTCGGGCACCACCTCGGAGACCGCGCGTTCCGCGGCTCCCTCGAGCAGGTCAGCCACCCCGACCAGCCGGGCCGCGTCGCTGCGCAACACCGTGCTGATCCACGCTCGGCCCATGCCGCCGGCGCCGATCACGACGACCGGGACGGGGGTTGGTGCTGTTGCGGCGGTGTGCGTGCTCATGCGCTCTTCCCTGCTGCTGCGGCGTCGCCCACGCCCTGGCCGACGGCGCCGGTGGTGAACCATTCGGTCTCATACCGGTCCAGGAAGGGCACTTGGCGGTCGGCGACCGCCGGCCGGGCCCACTGCACGCTGTTGGCGATCACGCGCCGGACCGCCTGGTGCTGATAGACGGGATAGTCCTGGTCACCGGGGCTGAAGTAGAAGATCTTGCCCTTGCCTCGCCGGAAGGTGCAGCCGGAGCGGAACACCTCTCCCCCGCTGAAGGAGGAGACGAAGACCAGCTCATCGGGCACCGGGATGTCGAAGTGCTCCCCGTACATCTCCTGCTCGGGGATGACGATCGGGTGCGGTACGCCCTCGGCGATCGGATGTGAGGGGTTCACGGTCCAGACCAGCTCACGGTCGGCCTCGTTGCGCCAGCGCAGCGTGCAGGTGGTGCCCATCAGCCGGATGAACGGCTTGGACCAGTGGCCGGAGTGCAGGACCACGAGGCCCATGCCGGCCAGCACATGCTTCTGGACCCGCTCGGCGACCTCGTCGGAGACCTCGTGGTGGGCCATGTGGCCCCACCAGGTGAGGACGTCGGTCGCCGCGAGGACCTCTTCGCTGAGCCCATGCTCAGGATCGTCCAGGAGGGCGAAGCGGGTGGTCACCTCGTCGCCGAGGTTCTCGACGATGCCGTCGCGGATCGCGGCGTGCATCCCTTCGGGATAGTGCTCTCGAACGCGCGGGTCGCGCTGCTCGTGGCGGTTCTCGCCCCAGACGGTGACGCGCAGGGGGCTGGTATTCATGGGCATGGGTGTCCTTGGGTGGGGTGAGGGGAGTCGTGGGTCATCCCGTGACAGCTCCGACGGTGAGGTCTGACTTCGTCGTCTCATATCTGAGAAGACTCATCGATTCGAATCAACTATGAGCGGAACGTCGGGTGCCCGAAATCATGTCCGACGTTCGCAGGCCATGCAAGCCCCATGGCGCATCACCGCCGGCAGCTCTCCTGAACGACTGTCGATTCGTATCCCGTCCGAATCGCGCCCGAAGTGCGACTCTGCTCCGATCGACTCCCGCGCGCTCCCGGAGCCACATCGAGGCGCCCCCGCATCTTCGCAGCGGGACGGTGCTAGCGTGCCGGGGTGACCGTTCCGGATGTTCGTCCCAGCTCCCCGTCCGCCGCTGCCGCGATCGGCTTCGATCGCGAGAAGTACATCGAGCTGCAGTCGCGGCACATCCAGCAGCGCCGCGAGGAGATCGGCGGAAAGCTGTACCTGGAGATGGGCGGCAAGCTCTTCGATGACCACCACGCCGCGAGAGTGCTGCCAGGCTTCACGCCGGACAACAAGATCGCGATGCTGCATCGGCTGAAGGATGAGCTGGAGATCCTGGTGTGCCTGAACGCCAAGGACCTCGAGCGGCAGAAGGTCCGCGCAGATCTGGGCATCTCCTACGAGGACGACATGCTGCGCCTCATCGATGTGTTCCGCGAGCATGGCTTCCTGGTGGAGAACGTGGTGCTCACCCAGCTGGAGGACTCCAACCACGTCGCGCATGCCTTCATCGAGCGGCTGCAGCGGCTGGGCCTGAACGTCGCCCGGCACACCGTGATCCCCGGCTACCCGCAGGACACCGAGCGGATCGTCTCCGCGCAGGGCCTCGGGGCGAACGAGTACTCGCACACCACCCGGGACCTGATCGTGGTGACGGCGCCGGGGCCGGGCTCCGGCAAGCTCGCCACCTGCCTCTCGCAGATCTACCACGACCATCAGAGCGGGATCAGCTCGGGATATGCGAAGTTCGAGACCTTCCCGATCTGGAACCTGCCGCTCGAGCATCCGGTGAACCTCGCCTATGAGTCAGCGACGGCAGATCTTGATGATCTGAACCTCATCGACCCCTTCCATCTCGCGACCTATGGCAAGCAGGTCACCAGCTACAACCGGGACGTCGAGGTGTTCCCGCTGCTGCGCACACTGCTGGAGCGGCTGACGGGCGACTCTCCCTACGCCTCCCCCACCGATATGGGGGTGAACCTCGCCGGCGACTGCATCGTGGATGACGCGGTGTGCCGCGAGGCGTCGCGCCAGGAGATCATCCGCCGCTATTACAAGGCGCTCATGCATGAGCGGATCAACGACGAGGAAGACGTCGTCTCCCAGCGGATCGGGATGATCATGTCCAAGGCGGGCTGCTCGCTCAGCGACCGCGCCGTGGTGGAGCCCGCCCTCGCGGTCGAGGCCCGCACCGGAGAGCCGGGCGCCGCGATCCAGCTGGCCGACGGCACAATCGTCGCCGGCAAGACCTCCCCCCTGCTGGGCTGCTCGGCGGCGATGCTGCTGAACGCGCTCAAGCACCTGGCCGGGCTCGAGGACTCCGTGCAGCTGCTCTCCCCCTCCTCGATCGAGCCGATCCAGACTCTGAAGACGGAGCATCTGGGCTCCCGGAACCCCCGCCTGCACACCGACGAGGTGCTGATCGCGCTGTCGGTCTCCGCCTCGAGCGACGAGAACGCCCGCCGTGCGATCGACCAGCTGCGCAGCCTGGCCGGCTGTGATGTGCACACCACCACGATCCTGGGCACGGTGGACGAGGACATCTTCCGCAACCTCGGGATCTCGGTGACCTCCGAGCCGCGGTTCCTGCACAAGGCGCTCTACCACAAGCGCTGAGCAGACCGGCCGCTCACCCCATCGCGTGCAGCATCAGCGCCGCGAGGAAGCCGAGGGTCCCGAGCAGCCCGGTGTACAGCGAGTCCTTCGCGAAGGCCTCGGGGATCATGGTGTCGGTGATCATGGCGAGGATCGCTCCGGTGGCGAGCGCGTTCACCACCGCGAGGGTCGCGGGAGGTGCCCCGTCCAGCAGCAGGAAGCCGGCGAGCGAGGCGAGCCCGGAGGCCAGCGCGATCGCACCCCAGATCCCGAACACGTACCTGCGGCTGCGCCCGGCACGCTTCCAGCCGGCGCTGCTGGAGAGCCCCTCCGGCACGTTGGAGATGAACACCGCGGCGAACATCGGGATGCTCAGTCCCGGGCCGGCGAGCACGCTGAGCCCGAGCACCATGGACTCGGGGATCCCATCCAGAAGGGCGCCGATCGCGATTGCTCCCCCGCTGCCGGACTGCTCGTCCTCGGAGGTCTGCTGCTCACCGCTGCGCTTGCGGTGCCGGGCGCCATAGCGGGCCAGCACGATGTTCAGTCCCACGTAGATCAGAGCGCCGGCGAGGAAGCCGCCGGCTGTGGCGAGCAGCCCGCCCTGGTCCATCGCGTCTGAGACCAGCTCGAAGGTGAGCGCGGAGATCAGCACCCCGGCGCCGAAGGCCATGATCCCTGCGACGATCGCCGGCGGGACCTTCACGAACCAGGCGATCGCGCTGCCGAGCAGCAGCGCACCGCCGACGATCAGCCCTGCCAGCAGGGCGAGCAGCCAGGGAGCCATGTCGTCTCCTCACGATCGATCGGGCGCGGTGGGTGCCGACGATAGCCCTCTCCTCAGCCGTGGACGGTGTCACCGTCGAGGACTCAGCCCACGACGGTCCTCAGCACCCGCGCCGGGGAGCCGACCACGAGGGCTCGTGCCGGCACGTCCTTGGTGACGACCGACGCCGCCGCGATCACCGCGTCATCCCCGATGGTGACGCCGGGCAGGATCGTGACGTTCGCGCCGACCCAGACGTTCTTACCGATCACCACCGGGGAGGGGTGCAGGTCCCCGCGGCGGCTGGGGGCGAGGTCATGGTTCAACGTGGCGATCACGGTGTTGTGACCGATGAGGCAGTCGTCACCGATCTCGAGCCCGCCCTGATCCTGAAAGCGGCAGCCGGCGTTGAGGAACACGCGCTTGCCCAGGCGGATGTTCTTGCCGAAGTCGGAGGTGAAGGGTGGGAAGAGGGTGACGCTCTCGTCGACCTGGCGACCGGTGAGCTCGGTGAGCAGCTCCCGCACGCGCGCCGGTGCGTGGTAGCTGCCGTTGAGCTCGCCGGTGACCCGCAGCGCTTCCTGGCTGGTCTCGTGCATCACGGCGTGCAAGGGGGAGTTCGCAGGCACCGTCTCGCCGGAGTCGAGGGCGCTGAGCAGGTCGGCGAGTGTCATGGAGCTGCCTTCTACGAGTGGCCGCGCCTCGATCAGGCGGCGAGTCGATCCAGCGTACCCAGCGGGTTCGCACCAGGTGGGCCGAGAGGCGGGCGCTGCACGGACTACCGTGCTCCCATGATGTCCGCCCGCTCTGCTCGCCGCTGGTTGCTGCGATCCCTGGTCGCCGTGCTCGTGCTGGTGCTGCTCGCGGTGGTGGGCATCGTGGCATGGAGCCGAATCGGCGTCATGTCCGCAGAGTCAGCACCGCTGCGCAGCGTCGTCGAGGACCCTCGCCTCTCGCTCGCCGAGACCGACACCTCGCTGCTCCTGCAGCCAGCGGAGTCCGGCCCCGCCCGCACCGGGCTCGTCTTCTACCCCGGGGCGAAGGTCGAGCCTGAGGCATATGTCGCGCGCCTGGCGGATCTGGTCACTGCGCAGGGCATGACCGTGGTGATCGTGAAGCCCACGCTGAACTTGGCCCTGCTGGATCGCCGCGACCTGGATCTCTTCACCGGTGCCGCGCCCGAGGTCGAGACCTGGCTCGTGGGCGGTCACTCGCTCGGCGGGGTGCGCGCCTGCCAGCTCGCCCTCGAGGCCGACGCTCTGGTGCTGTTCGCGGCGTACTGCGCCGACGACCTCTCCACTGCTCAGCTGCCCGTGCTGAGCCTCGCGGGCGGCGAGGATGGGCTCTCGACTCCGGCGGACATCCTCGCGCACCGTGACCGCCTACCGAGCACTGCGACCATGGTCGAGGTCGACGGCGCGAGCCATGCGAGCTTCGGCGACTACGGTGCGCAGTCCGGAGACGGGACGGCGACCCTCTCCGACCAGGAGATGAATGTCGCGGTCAGCGCTGCGGTGGCCGAGTTCCTCGCGGCCCGCGGCTGAGAGATATTCCTCGGCGCCCCTGATGGAGCGGCGAAGAGGGGTGACCTGGCGTGAGAGAATTTCTCGGTCTGCGCGCCGGATCGGGGATATCCGGCGCGCGGCCATGACCTGCCCCGTCGACCGCCCCTGGGACTCCGTGCTCTACTGGGCAGATGACTACGGATATCTCCCACCGCCGCCGGATGACCCGCACTGAAGCATTGGGCTGGAATCCAGACTGGTCCGTCGGAGACATCCGCCTGATCGGCGAGAACTTCGACCGGGTGGAAGCGGTGACCTTCTACCGCACCTCATCCAATGGCAGCGTCACCGCACAGGATGCCGAGGGACGCTCGGTGATGTACCTCTACCCGGGATATGTCGAGTTCCGCAAGGGGCTCGCACCCGAGGAGCGCCCCGAGCCGGACTGGCATGGACTGGCGCTGTCCTCCTTCCGCCCCCGCTCGGCCACGTCGTCCAAGGGCGAGGAGCGGCTCACCTTCTGCCCGAGCTGCTTCTACGCGCTTCCCTCGACCGGAGTGTGCGACACCTGTGACTGAGCAGGACCTGGCGCTGAGGAATCCCTCCTGTCTCGGTAGCCTGGCCCCGCCAGCGACGACGCCGGCCAGACTCTGAGGAGCGCCATGCCGATCACCCACCCCGCGCAGCCCGACTTCGCCTCCGCAGCCGAGCAGACGGTGTGGGATCACCTGAGCGTTCAGCTGCCGGACGACGCCGTGCTGATCGCCGGGCAGCGCCTCACCGCGGGAGGCGAGGAGATCGAGGCGGATCTTCTGGTGCTGTGGCCGGGCTTCGGCCTGGCGGTGATCGAGGTCAAGGGCGGGCGGGTCTCTCTGCGGGACGGGCGCTGGTATCAGGGTGACCGCAGCGGGCAGCGGGAGCTGAAGAAGTCCCCGATCGATCAGGCGCAGAAGGCGAAGCATCACCTCATCGAGTACCTCAACGCGGGAGCATCCCGGAACATCGGCCGCGCCGTGCACCTGGCTGTCCTGCCCTACACCGAGCTGCCGAGCGACTGGGACGTCCCCGAGGCACCGCGCGGCATCACCCTGGACAGCACCGACCTGCCCCGCCTCGCGGACCGGATCGTGCATGCCCTGAACGCCCAGACCCGTGGGGTGTACCCGCCGCTGGATGCGCAGCAGTGCGCCTACGCGGTGAAGCGGCTGCGTCGGACCCATCGCGCGATCGAGAACCATCAGCTGCTGGCCCGCGAGATCGCGGACGCAGGCAATGCGCGAACCAGTGAGCAGGAGAGGGCGATCGCGCTGCTGCGCTTCCAGCACCGGGCGCAGATCATCGGCGGGGCCGGTTCGGGCAAGACCCACCTGGCGATGATCAAGGCCCGCACCCTGGCCCGCGACGGCTTCCGCACAGCCCTGCTGTGCTACTCCCGCGGCCTGGCTCGGCACTTCCAGCTGCTCGCCGCCACGTGGCCTGAGGAGGAGCGACCCGCCTACGTCGGGCTCTTCCACGACCTCCCGGTGCGCTGGGGAGCGGAGACCGAGGAGCAGTTCGACGGCGATCCCGTCACCTACTACGAGGAGCATCTCCCCCGCCGTCTCGCCGAGCTCGCCGCCGTCCAGGATCCGGAGGAGCTGTTCGACGCGATCGTGGTCGATGAGGCGCAGGACTTCGCAGATGTCTGGTGGGACGGGCTGCAGCCATGCCTGCGGGATCCCGGGGAGGGGGTGCTATTCGTGTTCACCGACGAGCACCAGAGCGTGTTCGATCGGGAGGGCCGCGCCCCGATCACCCTGAATCCCTTCCCGCTGGACGATAACCTGCGCAACACCAAGTCGATCGCCCGCACCTTCGCGCCGCTCACCCCGCTCACGCAGAACCCGCGGATGGACGACGGAGCCCCGGTCCGCTACGTGGAGTCCCTCTCCGCGGAGGCGGTCGCCGCCGCCGACGATGTCGTCGAGCAGCTCATGGACGAGGGCTGGAAGCCCGGCCAGATCGCCCTGCTCACCACCCGCAGTCGTCACCCGGTCCAGAAGGAACAGGTGGAGCAGTACGGCTATGACGGCTACTGGGACGAGTTCTTCGCTGCGACGGATGTCTTCTACGGGCACGTGCTGAACTTCAAGGGCCTTGAGCGGCCCGTGGTGGTGCTCGCCATCAATGGCTTCGGCTCGGCCGAGCGTGCCCCGCAACTGCTGTACGTGGGGCTCTCACGGCCGCGGTCACTGCTGGTGGTGGTCGGGGATCAGGGCGAGATCTGGGATGCCGGCGGCGGCGATGTGCTGCAGAGGATCCGCGGCAGGTAGACGGAGGAAGGTCGCCGGGCCCCGGCGTCACTCCTCGACCGGCGCGTAGACCGCGGGGAGGACTGCCTGGGGAGAACCGGCGTGAGCTTCACCGAGGCGGCCTCGGTCCCCTTCGGAACGTCGAAGATCAGCTGGTACACCGCGTTCTCGCCGGGGGCGAGCTCTCTCATGGTGGGCTCCTTCGCCGGGTCCGTGGAGAGCAGACCGGACGGCTTCTGGCGAGAGTGGATCACTGTGTCGGCGTCGATGAGCTCGTAGGTGCTCAGAGGCGACAGCACCTCGGTGCTGTTGTTCGTCAGCGCGATCTCGACGACCACGAACTCTCCCTCGGCCGTGATCTCGTAGTCCGTCCCGGCGTAGAGCACGCCCGCCCGCTCGACTCCGGTGACCTCCATCGGGAAGGCCGCCGCGGCCTTCGCCGTCTCGGCGGCCTGGGCGGACGCTGTTGCCTCGACGGCCTCCTCGCTCTCCCTCTCCGCGGCCGCTGACCGGCTCTCGTCGGCCGCGGCCTCCGAGTGGGAGGCCTCCACCCTCGCCACGGCGTCGCGGCGCATCCCACCGATCACCACGAACACCTCCACGAGCACCAGCGCCAGACACACGACGCCGAACCCCACCACCGGACCCCAGAACCGCGCTCCCGTGGCCTTGGGCGGCATCTTGGCCTCATCAGGCCGCTCCTGCTCGTCCTGCTCGTCCATCTCGTCCCCCTCGTGCTCGCGCAGCCACCCCGGCGGCGTCCCCGGGGTCAGAATAACCAGGGAGCAGGAGGTGCGGAGCACCTCTGCGCGCGGCTCCCGGCCGCTGCGCATGCCGCGCGCGCCGAGCGAAAAACCCGGCTCGATTGATTGCCGCGAACCTCTTGACAAGACCGAGCCGCACCCCGCACTCTCTACGTCATACGAATAACGCGTCGTCGGGCGGACCGCCCAGCGACCGGACGACGAGGAGCACGGCATGGCGCAGCGCCCCACCATGCACGACGTGGCCGCGAAGGCCGGAGTGTCCCAGGCCGTCGTCTCCCTCGTGCTCAGCGGACGCTATGCGGGGCGCGCTTCCGAGACCACGGCCGAGCGCATCCGCGAGGCCTCCGCCGCGCTCGGCTACCGCACGAACCTCCAGGCGAAGACGCTGAAGACCGGCGTCTCCGAGATCGTCGGCCTGGTCGGCGACGACGTGGCCACCTCCCCCTTCTCGGGCCAGATGATCAAGGGCGCCCAGGATCGTGTCTGGGAGGAGGGCAGCACCCTGATGACCGTCGACACCGGAGGGGACGCCGCGCTCGAAGCCGCCGCGATCGACACGATGCTGTCCCACCAGGTGCGCGGTCTCCTGTACACGGCGATGTACCACCGCGAGCTCGACGTCCCCGACGCGGCGCTCGAGACCCGCGCCGTCGCCCTCAACGCCCGCGACCTCGCGGGCCGCATCCCCAGCGTCATCCCCGATGACGAGCAGGGCGGCTACGACGCGACGCAGGTCCTGATCGATGCGGGCCACACCCGCATCGGCATGATCAACATCTTCCCCCGGGAGGGGATCCCCGCGGCCCGCGATCGACGCCGCGGCTACGAGCGCGCCCTGACCGAGGCCGGCATCGTCCCGGATCCGGACCTCCTCTTCGCCGGCGAAGGCAACCACAGCAGCGGCCACGATGGCGCGCACGCCCTGCTCGGCCTGGACGATCCCGCCACCGCGATCTTCTGCGGCAACGACCGTACGGCCCTGGGCGCCTATCAGGCGATCTATGACCTCGGCCTGAGCATCCCCGAGAACGTCTCGATCGTCGGCTTCGACGACCAGGACATCCTGCGGGACTACTTCCACCCGGGGCTCACCACCGTGGCGCTCCCCTTCATCGCGATGGGCGAGCGTGCCGCCGCGCTCGTCCTGGATCCGACCGCCCCGGCCGCGACCCACGCCATCCCCTGCCCCGTGATCCATCGCGGATCCGTCGCTCCACCGAAAGGACGCTGACGCATGACCACCGACACCGCCGTCGGGCCTCCGACCTCTCAGGCACCCGTGCCGCCGGAGCTCTCGCACCCGCCGTCCCGCAGATCCACCTCGCGCCAGACCCGCCTGCGAAGGATCCTCCACAGCTGGCAGTTATACGTACTACTCGCGCCGGCCGTCCTCTACCTGATCGTGTTCAAGTACTGGCCGATGTACGGCGCGCAGATCGCATTCCGCGAGTACAACCCGGTCGACGGCTTCTTCTGGAGCCCCTGGGTCGGTCTGGAGCACTTCGAGGCCTTCGTCACGAGCTTCCAGTTCGAGCGCATCGTCGCGAACACGCTGACGATCAACACCGTGGGCCTGCTTGTCGCGTTCCCGGTGCCGATCATCCTGGCCCTGATCGTGAACCAGCTGCCCAGCGAACGCTTCAAGCGGCTCACGCAGACCGTCCTGTACTCGCCCTCATTCATCTCGGTGGTGGTGGTCGTGGGCATGATCCACCTCCTCTTCTCGCCGAGCTCGGGCCTGGTCAACCATCTGATCACGACCTTCGGCGGCCAGCCGATCTTCTTCATGGGCGCCCCGGAGTGGTTCCGCCCGCTCTACATCGGCTCCGACGTGTGGCAGAACGCCGGCTTCTCGATGATCATCTACCTCGCCGCTCTCACCGCGATCGATCCCTCGCTCCATGAGGCCGCGCGCATGGACGGGGCGAACCGCTTCCAGCGGATCCGGCACATCGACATCCCCGGGATCCTCCCGGTGATCACGATCCTGTTCATCCTCGCCGTCGGCAACATCTTCAACCTCGGCTTCGAGAAGGTCTACCTGATGCAGACCGACCTGAACCTGCCCACCTCCGAAGTCATCAACACCTATGTGTACAAGGTCGGCCTGCAGGGCGCCCAGTTCAGCTACTCGGCGGCCATCGGGCTGTTCAACTCCGTCCTGAACCTCCTCCTTCTGGTGACCTTCAACTGGGTCGCGAAGAAGGCCAACCAGTCGAGCCTGTGGTGATACCGATGACAACACCGACCAATACTCTTCGGGGCACGCTCCCCGACCTCGCACCCCGTCGCCAGAGCCTTGCGCAGCGCCTCGCCGACCCGCTCTTCGCGGTCGTCACCTACGGGCTCATCGCGATCACGATGCTCGTGATCGTCTATCCGCTGTACTTCATCGTCATCGCCTCGATCTCGGACCCGAACCTGGTCCAGCAGAGCAAGGTCGTCCTGCTCCCCAAGGGCATCACCTTCGACGGGTACCTCACGATCTTCGGCACCTCGACCATCGTGCGCGGCTTCCTGAACTCGGTGGTCTACACCGTGGTCGGCACCGTGATCAGCGTGACGATGATCCTCTTCGGGGCCTACGCCCTGGCCCGCAAGGACATGCCCGGCCGGAACCTGTTCATGATCCTGTTCGTGATCACGATGTTCTTCGACGGCGGCATGATCGCGCGCTATCTCGTGGTCAAGGAGCTCGGGATGCTCGACACCATGTGGGCCGTGGTGCTGCCCGGCGCGGTGGGCGTCTGGAACCTCATCATCGCCCGCACCTTCTTCGAGCAGAACCTCTCCCCCGAGCTGAGGGAGGCCTCCCAGCTGGAC
The DNA here is from genome assembly GCF_052095815.1 of Brachybacterium sp. NCBI lineage: Bacteria > Bacillati > Actinomycetota > Actinomycetes > Micrococcales > Dermabacteraceae > Brachybacterium > Brachybacterium sp. Next base: position 28,502 of record NZ_JBQDLF010000018.1, read on the forward strand.
GGCGCCTCCGACTTCCGCTTCTTCTTCGGCATCGCACTGCCCCTGTCGAAGCCGCTCGTCGTGCTCATGGCGATGATCCACATCGTGGCGAACTGGAACGCCTTCTTCGACGCGATGATCTACCTCAGCGACGAGTCGAAGTACCCCCTCCAGCTGATCCTGCGCAACGTGCTCATCCAGTCGCAGGCCTCCGCCTCCGGCATGGACATGGCATCGATGGACTCCACCGCCGCGGCCCAGAAGATGGGCGAGCTGCTGAAGTACTCGATGATCGTCGTCTCCACGATCCCGCTGCTCATCGCCTTCCCCTTCCTCCAGCGCTACTTCGTCAAGGGCGCCACCCTCGGCGCCCTGAAGAGCTGACCGATCCCCCGCCGGCCACCCTTGCCCCTCCTCTGCAGTCCCCCCGGTTATACGAACAACTGCACGGCAATCCGTGACGAAGGAGTCTCACCATGCTGACCCAACCCCTGCTGACCCGTTCCCTGCTCTCCCGCCGCCGGTTCACGCTTGGCGCCACCGCTCTCTCCCTGACCGCCGGCCTCGCCGCCTGCGGGCGGCCCTCCGCGAAGGAGACCGAGGACCTGTCCGCCGAGGTCGGGCTCACCGACTCCGGCCTGCCGATCGTCGAGGAGGAGCTCACGCTCCGGTTCGGCGGAGCGAAGTCCGCGCTCGCCCCCGATTACGAGTCCATGGAGCTCGTGAAGACCTGGGCTTCTGACTCCGGCATCACCATCTCCTGGGACAACGAGCCGGACGAGGTCTGGGCCGAGAAGAAGAACCTCCTCCTGGCCAGCGGTGAGCTGCCCGATGCGCTGTTCAACTCGGGCCTGTCCGATGCCGAGGTCGCGAAGTACGGCGCCAACGGCACGCTGCTCGCTCTCAACGATCTCATCGAGGAGCACGCCCCGATCCTCCGGGCCCGGCTCGAGGAGCGGCCCGACATCCGGGCCGCCATGACCGCCTCCGACGGCAACATCTACACGCTCCCGAAGGTCGAGGAGATGGGCCTGGTGGCCTTCCCCTCGATGCTCTTCATCGACACCGGATGGCTGGATGAGCTCGGTCTGTCGATGCCCACCACCGTCGACGAGTACCACGAGGCGCTGCTCGCCTTCAAGGAGTCCGGGCCCGGGGCGCTCCCCCTGTCCTTCATGGGAAGCAGCTCGCTCGGCGATCTCATCGCCGCCATCGGCGGTCAGGTCGTCACCCCCGATCACCGCATCGTGGAGGACGGCGAGGTCCAGTTCACCGCGAACAAGGACGGCTACCGCGACGCGATCGCCGTGCTTCACACGTGGTTCACCGAGGGGCTGATCGACCAGGAGGCCTTCTCCCAGGACTACGTGAAGATGGTCGCCAAGGGCAAGCTGGAGCCGAAGGCGCTGGGCTCGTTCTACTTCTGGGAGGCACCCGAGGTGGTCGGCCCGGAGCGTGCCGACAGCTATGAGCTGGTCCCGCTGTTCCCCGGTCCCGACGGCGTCATCCGGGCCTGCGTCGCGAACAACCAGGAGATCAATCGCGGAGCCTTCGCGATCACGCGCACCAATGAGTACGCCGCGGCGACCATGCGCTGGGTCGACATGCTCTTCGACCCGGTCATGAGCGCCCAGACGAACTGGGGGCCGATCGGCGCCTCGCAGGAGATGAACGGCGAGGGCATGCTCGAGCAGATCCCCGTGGAGGGCGGCCAGACCGAGCAGGAGCGACGCGTCAAGGTCGCCCCGGGCGGACCGCTCATGGTCACCGCCGACGACTTCGCGAACGTCGTGCTCGCCGAACCCCGGGCCGCGGTCCGCCAGGAGCAGATCGCCGAGCACTTCGAGCCGCACCGTGCGAACGAGCAGTACCCGCCGGTGATGCTCTCGGTCGAGGAGCTGAACCGGATCAGCACGCTCGAGGCCGACGTCACCACGCTCGTGAACGAGAAGATCGCCACCTGGATCGTCAAGGGCGGCATCGAGGACGAGTGGGACGGCTACGTGACCCAGCTCGAGACGATGGGACTGCCCGAGATCGTCGAGGTCTACCAGACCGCCCACGACCGCTTCACCGAGAACTCCTGACCCCGTGCCCCGCGCCGCCGGCGCCAGCACTCCCCCATCCACTCCTGACGACTGAGAGATCATGACTCCCACCGCCCTGTCCGCATCTCGTACCGAGCTGTTCCGTCCTCGTTTCCATCTGACCCCAGAAGCCACCTGGATGAACGACCCCAACGGTCTGATCCGGTACGACGGCCGCTGGCACGCGTTCTATCAGAACAACCCCCACGGCAGCCTCTGGGGGAATCTCTCCTGGGGCCACGCGGTCTCCGACGACCTCGCGACGTGGACGCATCTGCCGGTCGCGCTGCCCTGCTCGGAGAACGAGATGATCTTCTCCGGCAGCGTCGTCCACGACGCCGCCAACAGCTCCGGGCTGGCCGCACCGGGCGAGCCGGGGCCTCTGGTCGCCTTCTACACCAGTGCGTACTCGGAGTCCCATCCCACCCGCGCCGGGATCCAGGCCCAGTCCATCGCCTACTCGACCGACGGCGGCACGGTGTGGACGTATTACGAGGGCAACCCCATCCTGGACCGCGACTCCAAGAACTTCCGCGATCCCAAGGTGTTCTTCCACCCCGAGACCGAACGCTGGGTGATGGTCACGGTCGAGGCCGTCGACTACCGCGTCCACCTGTTCACCTCCTCGGATCTGCTCACCTGGGAGCCCTCCTCGACGTTCGCGCATCCCGAGGTGGACGGCGGGATCTGGGAGTGCCCCGATCTGCTGCGGGTGCCCGTCTCGGGCCCCGGGGCACGGCCCGGGCAGGAGGCCTGGGTGCTCGTGCTCAGCACCAACCCCGGGGGGCCTGCCGGCGGATCGGGCACCTATCTGCTGATCGGCGACTTCGACGGTCGCCGCTTCTCCTCCGAGGGATCGCCGCGCCCTCTGGATCTGGGACCCGACTGCTATGCGGCGGTCTCCTTCTCCGGCGTGGAGGGGGACCCTGTGCTGCTGGGCTGGATGAACAATTGGGCGTACGCGACGCAGACCCCCACCGATCCCTGGCGCTCGGCGATGACCCTGCCGCGGACGCTGCACCTCGCGGCGACGGTCGACGGCTCGCTCGAGGTGATCCAGCACCTCGTGGTGCCGTCGGAGATCCGCACGCTCGAGCTCGGCGACGGTGCCGCCGACGGCTCCAGCGAGTCGACGATGCTGGACGCCGAGGAGCCGTTCCGTGTCCGCGGGACTCTGTCGGCCCTCGATCCGCAGCAGCTGGTGCTGCGGTTCGCCGACGGCTCCTCGCAGGCCCAGACCCTCGTCCTCTCGATGGATGCGCAGGGCCGCGTCGTCCTGGACCGCAGCGCTGCTCATGCGGCACCGTTCGCCCCGGACCACTCGCTCTCGCATCCGTATGCTCCCCGGGTCCCGAGCGACCGCGTGTCCTACGACCTGATCGTGGACCGGTCCTGCATCGACCTCGAGCTGGACGGGGGCCGCGCCGTGGTCTCCCAGCAGATCTTCCCCGGGGGCTCGGAGGTCACCGTCAGCCTGGAACCCGCCGAATGAGCCAGCCGGGAGGAGATCGGGCCGGGCAGGTGCTGGTGGTCGGCGAGGCGCTGGTGGACCTCGTCCGCACCGCAGATGGCGAGGCCCGTGCCCATCCCGGAGGAAGTCCGGCCAATATCGCCGTCGGCCTGTCCCGGCTCGGAGTCCCGACCGAGCTGCTGACCGCTCTCGGCGCGGACGCGCACGGCGATCTGCTGCGGTCGCATCTCGCGACCGCCGGGGTCCGTGTGCGTCCGACGCCGCTGGCGCGGGCGACCTCGACCGCCGAGGCGCAGCTCGCCGCCGACGGGTCTGCCGGCTACCTCTTCGAGGTCGACTGGGAGCCCGGCCCGTTCACGGCTGGGCCCGTCCGGGTCCTGCACACCGGTTCGCTCGCGATGGTCCTCGAACCGGGGGCGAGCCAGGTCCTCGCAGCACTCGCGGCGGCGGGGCCGGGGATCGTGATCAGCATCGACCCGAACGTGCGCCCCGGCCTCGGCCTGCCTCGGGAGCAGGTGCACGCGCAGCTCGAGGGCTTCGCGGCCCGCGCGCATCTGGTGAAGCTGAGCGACGAGGACCTCGCCTGGGTGTATCCCGGAGCCACCGTCGAGGAGGCCTCCGCCCACCTGCACCGCCTCGGGGTGCACCTGGTCGTGGTGACCCGCGGGGCGGACGGCTGCGCCCTCTCGGGCCCGGACTGGCGCAGCGAGCTGCCAGCGCCGACGGCGGCGGTGATCGACACGATCGGTGCCGGAGACTCGTTCATGTCGGGTCTGCTCTTCGCGCTGCTGGCCGCCGGCGGCCAGCGCGAGCTGCTCGCGGGGACGGTGTCCCGGCAGCAGGCCGAGGCCTGGGCGCGCACGGCGATGCGCTGTGCGGCGATCACCGTCGGCCGGGCCGGGGCGCAGCCGCCGTTCGTCGACGAGCTGCCCCCGGAGGCTCAGAGCGAGACGATCAGCAGCGTCCCGCCGAACACGATGCCGGAGGCGATGAGCACGATCGTGGTGTAGCCGAGGATGTCGCGCATCTTCAGCCCGGCGATGGCCAGCAGGGGGATCGCCCAGAACGGCTGGATCATGTTGGTCCACTGGTCGCCGTAGGAGACCGCCATGATGGTGATCGCCGGGTCCACACCGAGCTCGGCGCCAGCATTGAGCATGATCGGGCCCTGGACCGCGAACTGCCCCCCGCCGGAGGGGACGAAGAAGTTCACCAGGCCCGCCGAGAGGAAGGCGAACAGCCCGAAGGTGGTGGTGTTGGAGATCGAGACGAAGGCATCGGAGAAGACCTGCACCAGCCCGGAGCCGACCATCATCCCCAGGATCCCGGCGTAGAGCGGGAACTGCAGCAGGATCTCGCCCACGTTGGAGGCGGCGTTCTTGGTGAGGTGGATCAGCTCGAAGGGGTTCTTCACCAGCAGCAGGATCAGGGCCAGGAAGGACCAGTTCACGGTGTCCAGGGTCAGCGTGCCTCCGCGGGTGAAGTGCAGCACCAGATAGGCCACCAGGGCGAGCCCGGTCAGCCCGGTCACCAGGCGGCTCGCGTCGAGCCGGTCGGCCGGGGTCACGATCTCCTCCTGACCGTCCTCCGCCACCTCGCGCGCGTCGATCGACAGCTCCGTGATCGTGTCGCCCTTGCGGGGCGCAACCAGGAACAGCGCGACGGCGACGAAGAGGATCGTGACCACCGCGGCGATCATGTTCCATCCGGAGAAGACGGTCTCGGACATGGGGACCGTCTGCCCGCCGAGGGACTCCGCGAGGAACGAGCCCTCGGTCGCAGCGGTGAGGGGGCCGGAGGCCGAGTAGCCCATGTGCCACACGACGAAGCCGCCGAAGCCCGCGGCCACCAGCATCGGGAAGTGCAGCTTGAGCCCGCGCTCGCGGCTCTGGTAGGCCACCTCACGAGCCAGCAGGCCGCCGACCACGAGGCCCAGGCCCCAGGTGATCAACGACGCCGCGGCAGCCACGACGAAGACGAAGACGTAGGCGCTCAGCTCGGTCTTCGGGATCGAGGCGAGGAAGGCCAGGAGCTTCCGCACCGGCCCGGTGTTCGCCAGGATGTGACCCAGCAGCAGGATCAGCGCCATCTGGGTCATGAAGGCCAGCAGCCCGGCCAGTCCGTCGCCCCAGTGCACGACGAGATCGGCCGGCCCGGTATCGGTGAGGATCAGGCCCAGGATCGCCACGATGAAGGTCAGGACGATCGAGAACACCAGGGCGGAGGGGATGAATCGCTCCACCACATGGTTCAGAGGGCGCATGGCGCGTGAGATCGCCGTGCCCTCCTTCCTGGTGCTGCGGGTTTCGGGCGCGCTGGACACCGGGGGTGCTCCTCAGGGGGAAGTGGGGCCGGTCTGCACTGCTCTGTGCAGGTGACGGGGCCCTCAGCGGTTGTGGCGTGAACCACCATAGAACGAATCGGGTCATGGCGTGGCGCGATTCCCACGCCCGTGCGTGCGCTCAGGTGGAGCGGGTCAGGTGACGGACAACTGCGAGCGTGAGCAGCGCAGACAGCACCGGGAGCACGGTCCCGAGGGCGAGGAATGCTCCGAAGCTTTCGGTGTAGTCCTGCATCCAGGCGAAATTCATGCCGAAGAAGCCGGTCATGAGCGTGAGCGGGAGGAAGATCATCGCGACCAGGGTCAGCCGCTCGGAGACGAGCACTCCCTGCTCGGCGAGGAGGTCTCCGAGCATCGCGTAGAGACGGGAGGACGCTGAACGATTCGCGTCGAACACCGCTGCCACTCGTCCCAGCCCTCGCTGCTCCGCCTCGGGCACCGGTTGTGCGAGCTCCTCGTCCGGAGAGGTCAGACGATGAAGCACCGCCTGGATCTCCTGGATCCGGAACAGGTCCGAGCGGAGACGCCCCAACACCCGGCACTGCGGTGAGGAGGTGAAGCCGGTCGTGCGGTCTTCGAGTTCCTCGCCCTGCAGACCCTCTCGATGCTCATGCACATCATTCGTGGTCTCAGCGATATCCATCGATCCCACACCTCCTCGACGCTCAGACAGGTGGCGGTGGTGACGCCATACGCTCCATATTCGTCGATCCGAGCGAGCTGCATGCAGTCTGGCCGAGATCAGCCGTGCCAGCACCCCATGCCCTTCCTGCTGGTGGGTCTCGGCAACGCGCTGATCTGGGGGCCGTTGTCGCTGACGGCGACCCGCAACTTGCCTCCGTCGCAGGCCGGAGCGGGATCCGGGGTGTACAACGAGACCCGCCAGGTCGGTTCGGTGCTGGGAGCGGCGGGGATCGCGACCGTCATGAGCGACCGCATCACCGTGCGCTTCAGCGAAGTTGTCGGGGGTGATCCTGGGGCGGCGATGTCCTCCGGAGGTGGCTCCTCGAGCGCAGACCTGCCACCGCTCCTGCTGGAGCCCTTCGCCTCTGCCATGGCGGACGCGATGCTGCTTCCGGTGATGCTGTCGCTGGTGGGCGTGCTCGTGTCCTTCGCGATCGGCAAGCCGGTGGATTCAGGGGCGTGGGAAGAAGACGCCTGAGCAAGCCGTTGCGCGGACGTACCTGGTCAGCGTTCAGGAGGTGCGGCTGTCCACAGGCGCTGCGCCTGGGTCACCGCCCCGCGGCCCACCCGAATACAGTGGCGGTCATGACCTCTTCGCGCGCCGCCGATCCGCTCTCCGCACTCCGTGAGGGTGAAGCCGGGCAGGGGGACGCAGCGCTGGAGATCCTCTCGACCGTCTTCGGCTATGACTCCTTCCGCGGCGATCAGGCCGCGATCATCGAGCAGGTCGCCCGCGGTGGGGACGCGGTGGTGCTGATGCCCACCGGTGGCGGCAAGTCGCTGTGCTACCAGATCCCCTCACTGCTGCGCGAGGGAACCGGCATCGTGGTCTCGCCGCTGATCGCGCTGATGAGCGACCAGGTCGCGGCGCTCGAGGCCGTCGGACTCCGCGCCGCCTACCTGAACTCGACCCTGGACTTCCATGAGGCGCAGGCGGTCGAGCAGCAGCTGCTGGCCGGTGAGCTGGACCTGCTGTACATGGCGCCCGAGCGACTGGTCCTCCCCCGCACCCAGGAGCTGCTGCACCGAGCCCGGCTGGCTTTGTTCGCGATCGACGAAGCGCACTGCGTCTCGCAGTGGGGGCACGATTTCCGTCCCGACTACCTGGGACTGTCGGTGCTCGCCCAGGCCTTCCCCACCGTGCCGCGGATCGCGCTGACCGCGACCGCCACCGAGGCCACCCATCGCGAGCTCACCGAGCGGCTGCAGATGCAGGAGGCGGAGCACTTCGTCTCCAGCTTCGACCGTCCCAACATCCAGTACCGCATCGAGCCCAAGGCCTCGCCCCGCGAGCAGCTGCTGCGGCTGATCACCACCGAGCACGAAGGCGAATCCGGCATCGTGTACTGCCTGTCCCGCAAGAGCGTGGAGCAGACCGCCGAGGCGCTGGTCGCGCGGGGCATCCCGGCGCTGCCGTATCACGCGGGTCTCGATGCGGCGGTGCGCCAGGACCACCAGGAGCGGTTCCTGCGCGCCGATGGCCTGATCATCGTGGCGACCATCGCCTTCGGGATGGGCATCGACAAGCCCGACGTCCGCTTCGTCGCCCATCTCGACCTGCCCAAGTCGATCGAGGGCTACTACCAGGAGACCGGCCGTGCGGGCCGCGACGGGCAGCCCTCCACCGCCTGGATGGCCTACGGCCTGGGCGATGTCGTCAGCCAGCGCAAGTTCATCGACACCGGAGAGAGCAGCGAGCTCTTCAAGCGCAATGCCCGTTCCCACCTGGACGCGATGCTCGCCCTGTGCGAGACGGTCTCCTGTCGCCGCGTGCAGTTGTTGAGCTACTTCGGCCAGGAGGCGGATTTCGAGGCCTGCGGGAACTGCGACACCTGCCTGAACCCGCCGCAGACCTGGGACGCCACCGTCGCCGCGCAGAAGCTGCTCTCGGCACTGATCCGGCTGGACCGTGAGCGGGGCCAGAAGTTCGGCTCCGGGCAGGTCGTCGAAGTGCTGCTGGGACGGGAGAACGAGCGCTCCGGCCAGTCCCGCCACCAGGAGCTGAGTGTCTGGGGCATCGGCGGCGAGCTCAGCGAGAAGGAATGGCGCACAGTCATCCGCCAGCTCCTGGCCCGCGGCATCGTGGAGGCCGAGGGCGAGTACGGGGTGCTGGTCCCCGGGCCCCAGGCCGGCCCGGTGCTGCGCAGCGAGGTCTCCGTCGAGCTCGCGGTGGACCGCACCCCGAAGCGCCCCGCACGCGGAGGCGGCCGACGCACTGCCGGCGCCTCCCGTGCGGCCGACAGCCTCGAGCCGGCGCAGCGGGAACGCTTCGAGGCGCTGCGCACCTGGCGCACCGCCGTGGCCACGGCGAAGCAGATCCCGCCCTACATGGTGTTCTCCGACGCCACCCTGGTGGGGATCATCGACGCCCGCCCGGAGTCGGTCTCTCAGCTCGGAGCGGTCAGCGGCGTCGGCGCGAAGAAGCTCGCCGAGTACGGGGAGGACGTGCTGGGCGCGCTGACGGGGCCTGCGGCGGACTGAACGAGCGGGTTGAACGGGCTGGTTGAACGGGCTGGGCTCCGAACGTCGCACCTCCGCGGGAGACTGTCCCCATGAGCTACGAATGGGTGCGCGGCACCTGCCCGCGCTGCGGCACCGACCAGGTGCTCCACCACGAGATCGGCATGCCGATGCTCGAGGCCTACGAGTCCTCCCCGTCATGGGTGATCTGGGAAGGATGCACGGGCCTGGGCCCGGACCGGGAGTGCCAGGACTGCGGGCACGCCTGGCAGTCCGGCGACGTCGGCTTCGCCGAGGAGCCCGAGCCCTGGTATGACTCGCGCACGGACGAGGAGCATCCCGGCGCTCCCGCGCCGCTGCGCGTGGTCGGTGCGGTGATCGTGCGTGGCGACCAGATCCTCGCCGCCCGTCGCGCACCGGGCAGGAGCGCGGCAGGCCTCTGGGAGTTCCCCGGCGGGAAGGTCGAGCCGGGCGAATCCCCGCAGCAGGCCCTGCGCCGGGAGGTGCGGGAGGAGATGGGCGTCGAGGTGGAGATCGGGTGGCTGATCGGCCGTGGTGAGGCTGACGCCGGTGACCGCGACCTCCACCTGGACTGCTATTGGGCGCGTCTGGAGGCGATGGAGCCCGTCAGCAGCACCGATCATGACCGGTGGGAGTGGGTGGACCGTACCCGTCTGCAGGGCCGCGACTGGGCGGGCCCCGACGTGCCGATCGTGGAAGTCATCGTCGGCGGGGCCGTGCCGCGGTTCCGGACCGGCTGAACCCGCAGCCCGACCGCGAGCTCACCCGAGCGTGCCCGGAATCATCCGAGCGTGCCCCGCCCCCACTGCGCCTGGAAGGCCTCGCGCCGCTTCTCCTGCTCGATCGGATCGGGCACCGGCAGCGAGGCGATGAGCTTGCGCGTGTACTCGTGGGTGGGCCTCTGCAGCACATCCGGTCCGTGGCCGTCCTCGACCAGGTCTCCGCGGAAGAGCACCCCGATGCGGTGGGCGAGGGAGTCCACCACCGCGAGGTCGTGGCTGATGAACAGCGCGGCGAAGCCCAGCCTCGACTGCAGCTCGCGGAACAGGTCCAGCACCGTCGCCTGCACGGAGACGTCCAGGGCGCTGGTCGGCTCGTCGGCGATCAGCAGCTCGGGATCGAGCACCAGGGCGCGGGCCAGGGAGATGCGCTGGCGCTGACCGCCGGAGAGCTCATGGGGGTATCGCTCGGCGTAGGCGCCGGGCAGCTCGACCGCCTCCAGCAGGGAGCGCACCCGCTTGCCGCGCTCCGCCGGGCTCAGCTGCTGCTCGTGCACGATCAGCGGTTCGGCGATGCACTGCTCGATGGTCAGGTGCGGGTTGAAGGAGGTCGCCGGGTCCTGGAAGACGAACCCGATCCGCCGGCGCAGGGGCTTGAAGGCCTTCTCCCGCATCCCGTTCATCTCGTGGCCCAGCACGCTCAGGCTGCCGCCGCTGGTGCGTTCGAGTCCCGCGATCGCGCGGCCGATGGTGGTCTTGCCGGAGCCGGACTCCCCCACCAGGCCGTACACCTCACCGGCGCGGATCTGGAAGTCCACGCCCTTGACCGCGCGGAAGGCGGGCTTGCCCATCCGTCCCGGATACTCGATGACGAGGTCCTTCGCGACCACCACCGGCTCCGCGGCCTCGATCGTCTGCTGCTGCTCGGTGCTCAGCGCGGTCCAGGCCGAGTTCCGGCCCAGGTGCGGCACCGCGGCGAGCAGCTTCTGCGTGTACTCCTCGCGGGGGTTCGCGAACAGCTCCTTGACCCCGGCCCGTTCGATGATCTTCCCGTGGTGCATCACGGCGACGGAGTCGGCGAGATCCGCGACCACGCCCATGTTGTGGGTGATGACGATGATCGAGGTCCCGTGGCTCTCCCGGATGTCGCGCAGCAGGCCGAGGATCTCGGCCTGCACGGTGACATCCAGCGCCGTGGTGGGCTCATCCGCCACGATCAGCTCGGCGCCCAGTGCGAGCGCCATCGCGATCATGATGCGCTGCTTCTGCCCGCCGGAGAACTCATGGGGGTAGCGGTCGATGCGCTCGGCGGCGTCGGGGATCCCCACCGATTCGAGGGCGCGCACCGCCTCGGCACGGATCTCCTTCTTGGTGATCTTCTCTCGGTGCGCGCGCAGTCCCTCGCCGAGCTGCCACCAGATGGGGAAGACCGGGTTCAGGGCGCTCGAGGGCTCCTGGAAGATCATCGAGACGTCCTCGCCGCGCAGGGCGCGCATGCGCGCCGCGGACAGCCCCACCAGATCGGTGCCGGAGACGATCACCGCACCGGAGGACTCCGCCGTCTCCGGGAGCAGTCCCAGCACGGCGCGCGCGGTCACGGACTTCCCGGACCCGGACTCGCCGACGATCGCGAGGATTTCCCCCGGGGCGACCTCGAGGCTCACCCCGTCCACCGCGTGGACGTCACCGGCATCGGTGGCGAAGTGGACGTCGAGATCGCGGATCGCCAGGCGCGGATCCTCGTTCTGCGTCGCGGTCATGCCCTCACCTGCTTCTGCACATTCCTGCGCTGCTTGCGGCGCCTGCGACGGGTGCGCAGGCGCGGGTCGTTGAGGTCGTTGATGGACTCGCCCACGAGGGTCACGCCGAGCACGGCCAGGGCGATCGCGAGGCCCGGGAACATGCCGGTCCACCAGATCCCGCTGGTCGCATCCGACATCGCGCGGTTCAGGTCATAGCCCCACTCGGAGGCGCTGGTCGGCTCGATGCCGAAGCCCAGGAATCCCAGCGCGGCGAGGGTGAGGATCGACTCGGAGGCGTTGAGCGTGAAGATCAGCGGGAGGGTGCGGGTGGAGTTGCGCAGCAGGTGCGTGCCCATGATGCGGCGGTGTCCGGTGCCCACCACCTTCGCGGCTTCCACGAAGGGTTCGGCCTTCAGCCGAACCACCTCGGCGCGGATCACCCGGAAGTACTGCGGGATGAACACCACGGTGATCGAGATCGCGGCGGCCGCGATCCCGCCCCACGCGTTGGACTGCCCGCCGGAGATCACGATGGACATCACGATCGCGAGCAGCAGGGAGGGGAAGGCGTAGACGGCGTCGGCCACCATCACCAGCAGCCGGTCCAGCCACCCTCCGACATATCCCGAGAGCAGCCCCAGTGCGACCCCGATGAACAGCGAGGCGGCGACCGCGCAGGCCATCACCGCGACGGCGGTACGGGTCCCCCAGATCACCCGGGAGAGCACATCGAAACCGGTGACGGTGGTGCCCAGCGGATGGGCGGCCGACGGCGGCTGCTGGGTGCCGAAGCCGGTGCCGTCCGCGGAGGTCTCGGCGAAGCCGTAGGGCGCGAGCACAGGGGCCAGCAGGGCGGTCAGCAGCAGGATGCCGACCAGCACGACGCCGGTGAGCAGCATGCCGCGCTGCAGGCCGACGCTGCTGCGCAGGTGGCTGATGATCGGCAGGCGCAGGTACCAGGGGGTGCTGCGACGGGCGGTGACAGCGGCGGCCTCGGCGGCCAGAGCTGATGCGCCGGGGTCGCCGGCGCCGACGGGTTCGGGGTTCGAGAGGGTCATCGCAGTTCCTCACTCATCTCAGTTCCCCACTCATCTCAGTACCTCACTCGGGGGTCGATGAGTGCGGCGATCACGTCGACCACGAAGTTCGAGATCGCGACGATCACGGCGAGCAGCATGACGATGCCCTGCACGGCGACGTAGTCGCGGGCCTTCATGTACTCGGCGAGCATGTAGCCCAGGCCGTTCCACTCGAAGGTGGTCTCGGTGAGCACCGCACCGCCGAGCATCAGCGCGACCTGCATGCCCATCACGGTGATGATGGGTATCAGCGCCGGTCGCAGCGCATGCCGGGTGGTGAGCCGGCTCTCGGCCACGCCGCGGGAGCGTGCCGATTCGATGTACTGCATCTCCTGAGTGCCGATCATGTTCGTGCGCACCAGGCGCAGGAAGATGCCGCCGGTGAGGATGCCCAGCGCCACGGCCGGCAGGATCGCGTGCCGGACCACATCGCCCAGCAGCTCCATGTCACCCAGTCGCAGCGCGTCCAGCAGGTAGAGCGGAGTGGGGTTCAGGATCTTGCTCATGGTGATCTGCCCGCCGGTGGACAGCCTCCCGGCCACCGGCAGCCAGCCCAGTCCCACGGAGAACACGAGCTTCAGCAGCAGACCCACGAAGAACACGGGAGTGGCATAGCCGAGGATCGCGATGATCCGCAGCACCGCGTCGGGCCAGCGGTCCCGGGTGCGGGCCGCGACCATCCCCAGCGGCACGCCCAGCAGCAGCGCCACCACGAGGGCGTACATGACCAGCTCAAGGGTGGCCGCCCCATAGGTGGTCAGCACCTCGGAGACCGGGGTGTTGTCGGAATAGGTGGTGCCGAAGTCTCCGCGCAGCACCCCGCCGAGATAGTCGAAGTACTGCACGATCAGCGGCCGGTCATATCCGGCAGCAGCGCGTCGCTCGGCGAGCTGTGCGGGGGTGAGGCGTCCGCCCAGGGCCGCCGTGAGCGGATCCCCGGTGATCCTCATCAGGAAGAACACCATCGTCATCAGGATGAAGATGGTGGGGATGATCAGGAGGAAGCGGACCAGGATGTAGCGGCCGAGGCCGCCCCCCGACCCTCGCGGGCGCGGGCGTCGGGAGGCGCTCTCGGCCTCGGGCTCGAGGGCGGTGGTCACTTCGAGATCGGCGAGATGCGGAACTTGAACGAGGAGTCCAGGGTGACGCCCTGGACCTCCGCGGTGGAGACCGCGATCTGCGCGCCCTGCAGCAGCGGCAGGGTGGAGATCTCCTCGGCCACGAGATCCTGGATCTGCACAAACAGCTCCTCGCGCTCCGCCGGGTCCTGGGTGCCGCGCTGCTGCGAGATCAGCCCGTCCACCTCAGGGTTCGTGAAGTGGTTGGCCAGGAAGTTCTCCGTGGCGAAGAACGGCGAGAGATAGTTGTCCGCATCCGAGTAGTCCGGGAACCAGCCCAGCTGGTACGCCGGGTAGACGTCCGCGACGCGGTCCTTGGAGTACTGGACCCACTCGGTGGACTTGAGGTCTACCGCGAACAGCCCGTCGTCCTCCAGCTGCCCCTTCACCGCGGCGTACTCGTCACCGGAGGAGGCGCCGTAGTGGTCCGGGTTGTACTGCAGGCTCAGCTGCACCGGGATCTCGACGCCCGCATCCTCGAGCCGCTTCCGGGCACGCTCGGGATCGGGGCCGCCGGCACCGTCGCCGTAGAGGTCCTGGAACTGGGTGCCGGAGCCCGGCAGCCCCTCGGGGATGTACGAGTACAGCGGGGTATAGGTGCCGTTGTAGACGGACTCGGAGATCGCCGCGCGGTCCAGCAGGTCCGCTGCGGCCTGGCGCACCGCTCTCGCCTTGTCGGGGTCCGGATCCTCGGTCGCCTCACCGTACGGGTTGGTGTTCATGTTGAACACGATGTAGCGGATCTCGCCGCCGGGCCCCTCATGCACGGCGACCGCGTCATCGCTCTGGAGATCGGCGATGTCGGTGGCGGACAGCGAGCGCCACACGCAGTCGATGTTGCCCTCCTGGATGTCCAGCTTCATGTTGTTCTGGTCCGCGTAGTACGACATCACCACGCTCGAGGTGGCGGGGGCGCCGAACAGGCCCTTGTAGTCCGCGAAGGCCTCGAAGGTGACCAGCTCGTTGATCTTCCAGCTGGTGATCTTGTACGGGCCGGAGAAGGCTTCGGCGGCGACGATCTCGTTGTCCGGCAGCGCGGCGTCGGCGGGGAACACCTCGGCATCGACGATCGGCCCCACGGGGCTGGTCAGCACATACGGGAAGGTCTGGTCATTGGGTTCCTTGAGATGGAACTCGACGGTGAGATCGTCGATGATCTCGACCTTCTCGAGGTTTCCCAGCAGGCTCGAGGGGCCGTTGGGGTCTGCGATCGCGAGCTGACGGTCGAAGCTGTGCTTGACGTCCTCGGTGGTCAGCTCGTTGCCGTTGGCGAAGGTGAGGCCTTCCTGGAGCTTCACGGTGAAGACCGTGTCGCTGGTGAACTCCGCGGTCTCCGCGAGGTCGGGCTCGGGCCTGCCGTCCTCCGAGCCGATCGAGGTGTTCAGGAGGTAGGAGTAGCACTGGGTCCACACCGTGGAGGAGCCGTTGTCGTAGGCGGCCGCGGGGTCCAGTGCGGTGACCTTGTCGGTGGTGCCGACGGTCAGGGTGTCGGCACCGCCTCCGCCGTCGGAGCCGCCGGAGCCGCCGCCGTCCTCGGTGGTCTTGGCGCAGGCGGTCAGCAGCACGGGAACACCGGCCATCGACAGCAGCACGGCGCGGCGTCTGGGGGTGAATGCGGCATCGAACATCGGATCCTCCTGGGGGTGAGGGAGGCGCCGCGCGGGTCACGGCGTCGTGGACGGGGGCCATCACATGTGACGTGGGGCACCACCGGATCTCTGCAACCTAACAGCGTCCCGCCGCGGCACCTACCTCCCCGCCCGGCATGGCGTCCCCCGTGACTGAACCGTGACAACCGTGACCGGGGCGCTCAGGCGTCGTTCCACCACCGCAGCACCCGCAGCCCCTGCAGGGTCAGCCAGGGCGAGGGATCGCCGACGGGCACGTCGACCTCGAACCACACCGCTCCGGGGAGCGCGTGCTGCTGCAGCCAGGTGCCGTCGGGCTGCTGAGCATCCTGGACCAGCTCTGCCGCCTCCAGCATCCGCGGATCGCGCCGCTCGGCGAGCCGGAAGTGCTCCAGGGCGCGCAGGGCGGAGTAGATATGCCGCGGCGGATACAGGAAGTGGTCCACCCAGGGGCCGACCAGCTCACCCGTGGTGCGCCGCCGGGCCAGGTTCCGCTCGAGCAGGTACTCCTCCCCCGCCGCCCGCGCCGCGCGGGTCGCCTCGGTGCCGCCGGTGGCCTGCTCGTGGAGCAGCAGGGCCCGCAGGGCGTTGAGGGTGGAGTGGAAGCTCGCGCGTCTCGAGCCGTCCTCCCACTCGCAGTTCCATCCGCCCTCGTCCATCTGGTGCTCGAGGAACCAGGTCACGAGCGCCTCGACGTCGGCGCCCAGCCAGAGACCGTTGGCGAGGGTCATCGCATTGATGCAGACGTCCACTTCCCCGCCCCAGTACGGCAGGGCCGGGTCGTACTCCCATCGCGCGCTCCGGGACAGCTTCGCGGCGGTGTCCCGTGCCCTCAGGGGTGCGGCGTCCATGCCCCACTCGCGCAGGGTGGTGAGCGACCAGGTGGTCGCGGTCCACGGCTGGCCGGGCAGGTCCTGGTTCCCGGGGTCCTCGAGGAAGCCAGCGGGGAAGAACGCGCCGCCGGCCCACATGCCGGTCTCCGGGTCCTGGTGGGCGAGCAGCGCGGCGCCGAATCCCTCCTGGGGGATGCGGGAGCGGGTGGCCTGCCACGTCTCCTCCGGGGCATCGAGCAGATCGCGCTCGACCTGCCAGCGCAGAGTCGGGTCGGTGTCCAGGAGCCAGGGGATGACGTCATCAGGGGTCATCGGTCGATCCTCCTCGTGAACGGCCACGCGGACAACCCCACCCCCGGCCCGCCTGTCACCTCTGCAGCGGGTGCGCAGCGGGCTACAGCGGGTACGGGCCGAATCGCGACCAGGCCACGAACACCGAGCAGAGGGCGAGCACGATCGAGGGCAGTGCGGCGCGAGGACCGTCACCGCGGCGGATGTGCACGAGCGCGGCGAAGACCATCGTGATCGCCAGGCCCGCCGCCGCCAGCGGGACCAGCACCGTGGCGATCCCGGTCAGCGCCGGAATGATCAGCCCCAGGGCGCCGAGGATCTCGAGCACCCCGATCCCGCGGATCACGATCTGCGGGAAGTCCTCGACATAGGGCGTGCGGCCGATCTGCCGGTCACGCGTGTCGACGAGCTTCGCGACGCCCGCACCGAGGAAGACTGCGGCGAGCGCGAAGGCGAGAATCCACAGCAGCAGGTTCATGGGAGTGCCTCCTTCGTCGGGGACCTCCAGTATCCCCCGTTGACGTGGCGCGTGTCACCGAAACGCCGCAGCGGAGGGCTCAGTCCTTCGCCCGGACCAGCCGCTCGTGCCCGCTCTCCTCGAGCTCGGCGATCTCCGCATTGCCCTTGAGGAAGTCGTTGAAGGACTTGAAGCCGATCGCCTTCTCGCTGAAGGAGGAGTCCATGCGACGCATATGGGACTTCACCGCCGAGGCGTGCAGCCAGTCGCTGTCCCCGCGGTCGCCGAGCTGGAGGGCGCGCTGGAGCAGCTGGGTCGCGGCCTCGCGCGGATCCTCGCCGGGCTCGTCGTCCTCGGCTTCCTCGGCGGCTTCAGCGGCCTCCTCCGCGGCGGCCTCGGCGGCGCGGGCCTTGGCGTCGGCGTCGGCGGAGCGCCGGGATCGGGTGCGCTGGTTGCCGCTGCCGCTGGCAGTGGCGCTGCCGCCGGCACTGTCGGCGCTGTCGGCGCTGCTGCCGGCGCCGTCGGCGGGGCTCTGCGAGGCGGCGACCCCGCCCCCGCGCCGCGACCGCGAGCGCTGCGGTGCGGCCGGCCGCTCCACCCCGGGCAGGTTCTCGTAGGACTCGAACTCGTCGCAAGCTGCGGCCAGTGACTTCGCGGTGGAACCGGCCACTCCCATCGCGATCACATAGCGACCCAGGCGCCGGCAGCGCTGGGCGAGCGGGACGTAGTCGGAGTCGCCAGCGACGATCACCACGTGAGTGAGGTCGGGCATCAGGTAGAGGTCCTCGACCGTGTCCACGGCCAGGCGGATGTCCGCGCCGTTCTTCGCATAGGCCGCGGCGGGGAAGAGCTGGACGAGGTCGACGGCGCGGGCCACCAGCTGGGTGCGGTAGATCGCGTTGACCGGGGAGGACCAGTCCGCGTAGGCGCGGGTGAGCATGAGCGAGCCGAAGGAGGCGGCGTAGTCGATCACGGCGCCGACGTCGACCGTCGCCTTGGCGAGACGCTCGGCGATCTCGGGCTCGGTGGGATCCTCAGCGATGCGCTGACGGTCACGGCTGTACGCCTGCCGTCCATGCACTCGGTCGTACCAGGACATGACGATGTTGTCGAAGTCCAGGTAGACGGCGACGCGGGAATCCTGAGAATCTGCCATGGGTCCAGTCTGCCCTCTGCGGCGGGGTGAGGCGGACGGGGCGCGCTCGCGAGAATGTCTCAGACGGCGCCCGGGCGGCTCTGGATGCGCAGCGCCTGACGACGGCGGTGGACGGTCAGGTACTCCAGTCCCGCCGCGCCGGCGCGGAAGCCGCGTACGGTTCGCCGCGGCAGCAGCGCGACGTCGCCCGGGCGCAGCGGCGCCTCACCGTCGTCGGTGAGCAGGGTCCCGTCGCCGCGCACCACATGGATGAGGGTGTCCACCTCGGCCCCGACGTGGGCGGGGATGCTGTCCCCGGCGGGCAGGCGGATCAGATTCGAGTCCAGTTCACGCTCGGGCTCGGCGATGGACCAGACCGGGCCCCGGCGGGGCTCATCGGGCTGCTCGGCAGTGTTGGTGAGGATCGGCATGCCCCGAACCTACCCGCCGCGCTCACCGCAGCGCCCGCGTGGGGGCGGAGGCGACCTCGACCAGCTCTGCGGCCGGTCCGCTGAGCCGCCGGGGACCGCTCCACACCGCCGTGAGCAGGCGGCGCAGCCGCGTGCCCGCCAGCGGCACCCGGTGCAGCTGACCGGCCTCGAGGGAGGACCTCACCGCGAGCATGCTCAGCACCGCCGGTCCCGCTCCGGAGGCCACCGCGATCCGCACCGCGGCGTTGCTGCCGAGCTCCTGCACCGGCGGGGTCCGAGAGGCGCCCGGCAGCAGCTCTTCGAAGGCGTCCCGCGTGCCGGAGCCGCCCTCGCGCACCACCAGCGGGGTCTGTGCGAGCTCCGCCGGCTCGAGCGGCTCTGCGCTGAGCGCCCAGCGATGATCGGGGGCGACGACCACCACCAGCTCGTCCTCGCGCAGGGTCATCGCATTCACGCCGCGCGGAACATGAGGAGTCTCCACGAAGCCCAGCTGCAGGTGGCCGTCGTGGATGCCGGCGAGCACCTGGGTGGAGTTCAGCACCTCCAGGTCCACCCGCACGCGCGGGCTCAGGCGACGCAGCTCGGTGAGCCAGGCCGGCATCAGGTGCTCGGCGATCGTCATGCTCACGCCCACTCGGAGTTCGCGGGCGTCCTCGTCGCGGCTGTGGCGCAGCCAGGCCGAGAACTCCTCCGCCGCGTCGAGCAGCTCCCGGGCGTGGGCCGCATAGAGCAGCCCTGCCGAGGTGGGACGGGATCCGCGAGGGCCGCGGTCCAGCAGCGCCGTGCCGGCCTGCGCCTCGAGCTGAGCGATCATGCGGCTGGCGTTGGGCTGGTGCATCTCCAGCCGGCGGGCCCCTGCTCCGAGCCCGCCCTCGTCGACGACGGCGAGGAACAGCGCAAGGGCCTGCAGGTTCGGGAGGGCATCAGGCATATCAGAATCATATGCCGGGGTCGCGAACTGCCCTCTACCGGCTCGCGGCGCGGGATGGGACGGTTCAGCCCATGTCCCTCAGCACCCTCTCCGCTCCCCCGGTCCCACGACTCTCCCCTTGGCCGGGGGTCGTGCTGGCCCTCGTGGTGGCGGCGGCGTCGATCCTGGTGTCGAGGATGCTGCCGGGTATCAGCGCACTGGTGATCGCGATCGCTGCCGGGATCCTCGCCGCGAATCTCACCACCCTGCCGCGGAGCCTCACCCCGGGGCTGTCCTTCGCGGCGAAGAAGCTGCTGCGGGTGGGCATCGTGCTGCTGGGCCTGCAGGTGGTGCTCGGCGATCTGCTTGACCTCGGCGTCCCGATGCTGCTGGTGGTCGCGATCGTGGTCTCCGGCGGGATCTTCGGGACCCTCCTGATCGGCCGGGGGCTCGGGGTCGACAAGGGGCTGACGATCCTGGTGGCCTGTGGCTTCTCGATCTGCGGAGCAGCTGCGGTGGCGGCCGCTGCGGGCGTCACCGACCCCGAGGAGGAGCATGAGGAGCGCACCATCACCGCGGTCGCCCTGGTGGTGCTGTGCGGGACCCTGATGATCGCGGTGGTCCCTGCTGCGGCCCGGCTGCTGCAGCTGGACTCGGTGACCGCCGGGCTCTGGGCGGGCGCATCGATCCATGAAGTCGCGCAGGTGGTCGCCGCTGGTGGGACGCTGGGCGGCGCGGCGCTGACCGTCGCCGTGGTCGTCAAGCTCGCCCGGGTGCTGATGCTCGCGCCGGTGATGGCCGTGCTCAGCCTGCAGCAGCGGCGCGAGGGCGCGGCCGACGGGAAGCGCCCGCCGCTGGTGCCCCTGTTCGTGCTCGGATTCCTGGCGATGGTGCTCCTGCGCTCCGTCGTCCCGCTGCCCGGGAGCATCCTCGAGATCGGCGCGCTGCTGCAGACGACCCTGCTCGCCGCAGCGATGTTCGCACTCGGCACCGGCGTGAAGGTACGTCACCTGCTCCAGGTGGGCCCGCGCCCGCTCGCCCTCGCCGCTCTGTCCACCCTGCTGGTCGCGTCCCTCGCACTGGCCGGGGTGCTGCTGGCCACCTGAGGCGCAGAAGTCCCGCAGCTGCGGCTGTATCATCGACGTCATGACGCAGATGCGAGTTCGAGAGGCCGCGACCTTCCTCGGTGTCAGCGAGGACACCGTCCGGCGCTGGATCGAGAAGGGATCCCTCGTGGCGGGCTCCGATGATGCGGGACGGAAGGTCCTCGAGGGCACCGAGGTCGCGCGGCTCGCCCGCGAGCTGGCGGTGACGCCGGAGCTGCATGGGGCATCGACCTCCTCCGCCCGCAACCGCTTCGTGGGCCTGGTGACGAATGTCGTCATGGACACCGTGATGGCGCAGGTCGAGCTGCAGTGCGGCCCCTTCCGCGTGGTCTCCCTGATGAGCAGCGAAGCCGCACGGGAGCTGCAGCTCGAGCCGGGGAAGATCGCGACCGCCGTCGTGAAGGCCACCCAGGTCGTGATCGAGGCGTCGTGAAGAGCCTCGCCCGTCTCACCGCTGCGGCGGCCGGGATCGTCCTGCTGGTCGCCGGCTGCGGGAGCACTGAGAGCACCACCAGCACACCCAGCACCGCGGAGACCGTCACGCTGCAGGTCTTCGCCGCCGCGTCGCTCCAGGAGCCCTTCGAGGAGCTCGGCGATCAATTCGCCTCGGAGCACGAGGGGGTGAGCGTGCAGTTCAACGTCGCAGGCTCCTCGACCCTGGTGGAGCAGATCCGGCAGGGCGCTCCGGCGGACGTCTTCGCCTCGGCGGACACCGCGACCATGGACAAGCTCGTCGCCTCGGGCCTCCAGGGCGCCGATCCGGTGGCCTTCGCCGCCAACACGCTCATGATCGCGGTCCCGGCCGGCAACCCTGCTGCTGTCACCGCACTGGAGTCCCTCACCGAGGCGGACCTGAACCTCGTCGTCTGCGCGCCTGAGGTCCCCTGCGGCGCAGCCACCGAGACCGTCGAGGAGGTGGCCGGGCTCGAGTTCGCGCCGGTCAGCGAGGAGCAGTCCGTCACCGATGTGCTGAACAAGGTCACCAGCGGTGAGGCGGATGCCGGGCTGGTCTACGCCACCGATGTGCAGAAGGCGGGAGACGCCGTCGAGGGCATCGCCTTCCCCGAGTCCGCACGCGCCGTGAACACCTACCCGATCACCACGGTGAAGGACGCGGAGAACGCCGCACTGGGCCAGGAGTTCGTGGACCTCGTCACCGGCGAGACCGGCCAGCAGCTCCTGGCCGGATACGGATTCGCTCGGCCATGAGCTCCCTCCCCCGCTGGATGCTGATCCCGGCCCTGCTCGGCGGGCTGTTCGTGCTGCTGCCGCTGGTGGCGATGGCGCTGCGCGTGCAGTGGACGGACTTCGGGGAGCTGATCACCAGCGAGTCCTCGCTCGCGGCGCTGCGGCTGAGCCTGCAGACCTCCGCGACCAGCGCCGCCCTCTGCGTGCTGTGCGGGGTGCCGATGTCGCTGCTGCTGGCCCGCTCCGAGTTCCGCGGCCTCTCGCTGCTGCGTTCGCTGGTGCTGATCCCCTTGGTGCTGCCCCCGGTGGTGGGCGGCATCGCGCTGCTGTACACCTTCGGCAGGCAGGGCCTGCTGGGTCAGCATCTCGAGGTGCTGGGCCTCCAGATCGCCTTCTCCACGACGGCTGTGGTGCTCGCCCAGACCTTCGTGGCCCTGCCGTTCCTGGTGATCAGCCTCGAGGGTGCGCTGCGCACCGCCGGCACCCGCTACGAGGCCGCGGCGGCCTCGCTCGGGGCGCGGCCCTCCCGGATCCTGCTGCGGGTGACGCTGCCGCTGGTGATGCCGGCGCTGCTCTCCGGGACGGTGCTCTCCTTCGCCCGTGCGCTCGGCGAGTTCGGTGCGACGATCACCTTCGCCGGCTCCCTGCAGGGAACCACGCGCACGTTGCCGCTGGAGATCTATCTGCAGCGGGAGAGCGACCCGGAAGCTGCAGTCGCGCTCTCCTTCGTGCTGATGATCGTCGCGGTCGCGGTGATCGCCGTGGCTCGTCGACGGGTGCCCTCATGACCCTCTCCGTTCGCGCCGCCGTCCCTGAGCGCGGGATCGACCTCGAGCTCACGGTCCCCGACGGCGAGACCCTCGCCATCATCGGCCCCAACGGTGCCGGGAAATCCACCCTGCTGTCACTGATCGCCGGGGCCCTGCGGCCCGCGAGCGGGCAGATCGTCCTGGATGGTCGGGTGCTGACCGGCCAGGGGCTGACCGACCAGGGGCTGACCGGCGAGCGCCGCTGGGTCCCTCCGCATGACCGGAAGGTCACCACCCTCTCCCAGGATCCGGTGCTGTTCCCCCACCTCACGGCGCTCGGGAACATCATGTTCGCCCTGCGCTCACAGGGCGTGGGCCGGGCTCGCGCACGGCAGGAGGCCGAGCGCTGGCTCGCGGAGCTCGGCGTCCCCGAGCTCGCGGGCCGTCGGCCGTCCCAGCTCTCCGGTGGACAGGCGCAGCGGGTGGCGATCGCCCGAGCGCTCGCCGCGGAGCCGCGCCTGCTGCTCCTGGACGAGCCGATGGCGGCGCTCGACATCGATGTCGCCCCGGCGCTGCGCGAGCAGCTGCGTCGCTTCCTGGCCGAGCGCACGGCGATCATCGTCACCCATGACGTGCTCGATGCGCTGACCCTCGCAGACCGGATCGCCGTGCTCGAGGAGGGTCGGGTCATCGAGCAGGGATCGACGCAGGAGCTGCTGACCCAGCCCCGCACCGCCTTCACCGCCCGTTTCGCAGGGCTCAACCTCGTCAGCGGCCGCTGGGATGGCCGAGCGGTGGTGCTCGCGGACGGCGCCCAAGTGCCGGCTCACGCCGCATACCACCCGGGCGGTCAGGTCCATGCCGCCTTCCGTCCCGCAAGGGTGACACTGGCGGATACCGGCGGCATTCCCCGCACGGTGAAGTCCCTCGCCCCCAGCGGAGATCTGGTGCGGGTTCGTACCGAGGACCTCTCCGCGGATCTGCCCCCTCAGGAGGTCGCCGCACGACGGCTCGAGCCCGGGATGCCGGTGCGCCTTCAGGTGCCGCCCGAGGCTGTGACAACCTATCGGGCATGATCGATCTGCGCGTACTCCACCGCGAGCTCCGCGAACGGCACGGCCCGCAGGGCTGGTGGTGGCCCGGCGAGGAGCCCTTCGAGATCGCGCTCGGTGCGGTGCTGGTCCAGCGCAGCCGCTGGGTGCAGGCCGCGTCCGCGATCGCGGAGCTGCGCAGGGCGGGGCTCCTGGAGGCCGCGCCGCTCGCCACGGCCGATGAGGAGACGGTGCGCGAGCTGGTCCGGCCCGCAGGTTTCCCGCGCACCAAGCCGCGCCGCGTCCAGTCGCTCGCCCGCTGGTGGACGGAGCACGCCGAGTCGGCCGGCGGGCGGAGCGACGAGCAGCTGCGTATCGAGCTGCTCGGCGTCGAGGGCGTCGGCGAGGAGACGGCAGATGCGATCAGCCTGTACTGCTTCCGTCGGCCAGCGTTCCTGTGCGATGAGTACGCCCGGCGGGTGCTGGGTGACCGCGGGGCAGTGGTGCCCGCCTCGTACCGGGCCTTCCGGCGAGCGCTCGACCCGGCGCTCGCAGCAGCTCGCTTCGACGTCGCGGAGCTCGCCGAAGTGCACGGGCTGATCGTCGAGGAGGGAAAGCTCAGAGGTCGCTGAGAAGCTCCCTCACCGCATCGTCGAAAGCGTCGGGGTTCTCGAGGTTCGGGTAGTGGGCGCTGCCCGCGATCTCGACGTAGCGCCCCTCGCCGCCGACCGACTCGGAGAGGCGCGAGCCCATGGCGCGGTGGTCGTCGCTGTCGAACTCACCGCCGATCGCGAGCACGGGCACCTGGATCTGCGACAGCCGCGCCCAGGTATCGGTCACGGGTGTCGGCGGGAGCGGCGGGAGCGGCAGACCGTCGGGGCCGACGCGCAGATGCTGGGTGACAGTGTCCCGGGCCATGGTGCCGATCAGCTCCCACACCGCAGGGTCGACGTCGGCGCGGGTGCGCCGCGGACCGGAGGTGAAGCGCTGCAGCACCTCGACCCAGGCCTCGAGGTCGCTCCCCTGCTCGGCTGCTGTCCAGTCGGCGAAGGTCTGGAGCACCCAGGGGTCGGTGAACACGGGTTCGCTGGTGCCGGTGCCGCTGCACACGAGAGCCGCGATGCGCTGAGGGTGCTCGAGGGCGAGATCCACTGCGGTGCCGCCTCCCATCGATACGCCGATGGGGACTGCGCGGTCGATTTGCAGGGAATCCATCAGGGCGATCACGTCGTCGGCGAGGCGGTAGGGCTGCTCGGCATCCGAGGACTCGCCGTGACCACGGGCGTCGATCGCGAGCACCCGATACGCGGGGTGTGCGGTGAGCTGGGGATGCCAGCTGCGCTTGTCCACCGCGCCACCGTGGAGAAGCAGGAGGGGTAGGGCGTCAGACGGTCCGGACTCGACGTAGGCGATGCGCTGGTCCGGGAGGTCGAGGAACATCGTCTCAGGAATCATGACACCCAAGGTGTCATAGATGGGCAATCTTGACAACCTTGGTGTCATACTCGGGACATGATCGCCCCCCTGCCTCCCGCAGCACTCGCCGACCGCCTCGCCGAGGTCTACCTTGCCCTCGGCCCCGTCTACCGCCGGGTGGCCCGGATCGTGGAGCAGGACGGCCGACGCAGTGGGCTGTCCGTCGGAGTGCGCAATGTATTGGACCAGCTGCGCCGCAGCGGTGAACGGACGGTGCCGCAGCTGGCGGGCGCCCAGGAGCTCAGTCGCCAGTACGTCCAGCGCATGGTCGACGAGGCGCGAGAGGCCGGCCTGGTCGAGCTGGTGGCGAACCCCGCGCATCAACGCTCCCACCTGGTGCACCTGACCGCCGCGGGAGAGAGGTCGATCGATGCCGTCACCGCCCGCGAGCACGAGCTGCTGGCCTCCGTGGGAGGCGACCTCACCGGCGCGGAGCTCGAGGCGACCCTGCGGGTGCTGCACCACATGGACCAGGCACTGCTCGACATCGAGAACGGGCGGGAGTCATGACCGCCGCGAAGATCGAACCGACACGGGACCTCAACGAGCACCGGGCCCGCCGCGCGACCCCGGATAGGTCGCGACCCCTCCTGCGGCAGTCGATCGTCGCCCATTGACGAGTCAGCAAACGTTATCTAGCGTGGCGGAGGCACGCCGGGCATCGACGCCCGGCACTGACGAGAGGTCCTCCTCATGTCCGACCGCACACTGCCCCGCCCCAGCCGCCGCGCCCTCCTGATCGGCGGCGGCACCCTGGCCGCCTCTGCCGCCACCTCCGCCGCCGTCGTCGACCCGGCTCGTGCCGAGCCCGCACTCCCCGGTCCCACCCTCCACGGCCCCGCAGCGCTCACCGCGGCCGTGCGCGGCGCGGCATACCTCGACGGCCACGTCCACATCGCCTCCCGTCACAACCCCACCCCGGGCATCATCCGCCTGGGCACCTTCGACCCCTTCAACGGCGAGCAGATCGCGGTGCAGGATCTCGAGATCCCCTCCACCGCCGGCAGCAATGCGATGGCTGCTGATGATCACTTCGTATACATCGGCCCGGCCGCGCACTCCCATGTCTGGCGCTACGACCCCACCACCGGGACGGCCGAACCCTTCGTCGAGGTGGGCGGCGCCGGCACCTGGACCTACGGGATGAGGGTGCATGGGGAGCACCTGTGGATCGGCACCTATCCCGACTGCCGCCTGCTGCGCGTCACCCTCGCCACCGGCGAGGTGGTCGACTGCGGCCGGGTGGGCACCTCGCAGTACGCCATCGCGGTCGCCGCCGACGACGAGATCGTGGTCGCCGGCACCGCCGCCCCGGGTGCGCTGAAGCTCTACTCCCCCGCCGGTGAGGAGCTCGCCGATCTCACCGAGCACCTCACCGAGTCCCCCGTCGGCATCCTCGACGTGGCGATCTCCGGCGGCACGATCTACGTCTCCAGCGGACGGTTCGTCCTCTCCCTGCGCCCCGACGGCAGCGAACGCGTGGTGCGGGACATCCCTGCCGCGGACCGGTACATCGACAAGCTGACCGTCACCCCGGACGGCCGGGTGCTCGCCCTGGCCCGGCTCACCTCGAACTACTACGAGGTGACGGCCGACGGTCTCGAGCACCTCGGACAGCCGTGGCAGGACGTCGAGAACCAGGGCTTCTTCGCGATCGACGACAAGACGGTGGTGGGGGTCAGCGGTGTGGGCCACGTGTGGAGCTCCCCGCTCGGTGGGGAGGCGCTCGTGACCTCGACCGCGACCACCGACTTCGGCTACCCCGAGGTGGTGCAGTCGGTGCTGCTGCACTCCAACGGGGACGTCTGGGTGGGCGGGCACTTCGCGATGACCGTCCATCACCCGTACACGCCGCGCTTCCCCGGTGATCGTGGCACCGGCGGCGGCCGGGAGCTGGATCGCCTGGAGGCCGACGGCGAGCCGAAGTCGCTGGCCGAGCTCGCCGACGGCACGGTCGTCGCCGGAATCTACCCCTCGACCCAGGTGGTCGCCTACCACCCGGACACTCATGAGTCGACGGAGCTGGGCGTCATCGACCATGAGCAGATGCGCCCGCTGTCGATGGCGGCGGACGATCGTCGCGGGCAGATCATCGTGGCCACCACCGCGAAGCACGGCCTGTTCACCGGGGCGCTCACCTTCGCCAACCCCGCGACCGGCGAGTTCGAGGTGCGCCGGGACCTGGTGCCCGACCAGAACCTGCGCAACATCGTGGTGGACGGCGACTTCGCGTATACCGCGGGCGACACCTGGGCGGAGGCCTCCACCGAGCGCAAGCTCCTGGTCGCCACGATCACCGAGATCGACCTGCGCACCCGCACCGTCACCCGGGTGCTCACCCCGCGCGATTGGGAGTCCTACGAGAACATCCTCGTCACCGGCGGGGTGCTGTACGCGATCGGCCGGCGCCCCAACGGGGCCTGGTTCGCCCTGAACCTCGCCACCGAGAAGATCCTCGGCGAGGGCGAGACCGGCGGGTACGGCGGGATCGGGGAGCTGCGCGGCGAGGTCTTCACCTGGGACACCTGGACCGACTCGATCCAGCACCTCTCGCTCACCGGCGGCATGCAGACGATCCACGAGGCGCCGAACGGCTGGTACAACCGGCCCGACCTCGAGATCCATGCGCGCGCCCGCGGACTCTGGGGCATGCACGGCACCGATCTGGCATGGTTCCCGCTGCCTCGCTGACCTCAGGTGGTCGAACGCACCGCGAGCTCCGGGCGGAGCACCACGGACTGCTCGGTCTCGCGGCCGTTGATCAGGTCCAGCAGCAGCGTGGCCGCGAGCTCGGCGAGGCGCCGGCCCGGGTTCACGACGGTGGTGAGCGAGATCGTGTCGTCCGCCGCGGAGGCGATGTCGTCGAAGCCGATCACGGCGACGTCCTCCGGGACGCGCACCCCCTGTCCCTCGAGCTTCTTCAGGGCGCCGAGGGCCATCAGATCGCTGCTGGCGAAGAGCGCGTCGAAGGGAATACCCGATTCCAGCAGAGCCGCGGTCTCTCGCTCCCCGGAAGCGAGGGTGAAGTCGCCGAAAGAGAGCCATGCGGGTTCGATCCCTGCGTCGGCCAGCTCCTTCTCGAAGCCCTCCCGACGGTCGACCGCCGCGGGCATGTCCTGCGGACCGCAGATCATCGCGATCCGGCGCCGGCCCCGCTCGATGAGGTGGCGCGCGGCCAGGCGACCGCCCTCGATGTTGTCGAGATCCACGAACGAGGCGGTGAGCCCCTCGGGAGGGCGGCCGATGAACACCACCGGCACCGCGGCCTCCCGGAGCACCTCGACAGAGAGGTCTCCCTCATGGTGCGAGACCACCAGCAGACCGTCGGCATGCCCGCCCCGCAGGAAGCGACGCGTGCGGGCATGATCCTCCGGGCTGGAGAGCACCAGCAGCAGCTGCTTGTCGCTCGCGTCCAGCCCGGCCGTGACGCCGGAGATGGCGCTGACGAAGAAGGGATCGGTGAACACCCGGGACTCGTGCTCGGGCACGATCAGCGCGACAGCGCCCGTCTGCCGGCTGGCGAGGCTGCGCGCGGCGTTGTTGGGCACATAGCCCAGAGCGCGCACGGCCTCCTCGACCTTCGAGACCTTGTCCCGACGCACCTGCACGTCCCCGCGCACCACTCGGGACACGGTGGCCCGCGAGACTCCCGCGACCCGTGCCACATCCTCCAGAGTTGCGCCGCGGCCGTTCGCCGAGGTCTCCTCGAGCCCGTCGAGAATCGCCATGGTGGGCTCCCCTCTCAGCCCTTGACCGCGCCCTGCATGATGCCCTGGACCAGCTGTCGGCCAGCCAGGAGGAACAGCAGCAGCAGCGGGATCACGGAGATCACCACACCGGACATGATCAGGGAGTAGTCCTTGAAGTAGGAGGCCTGCAGCTGCTGCAGCGCCACCGGGAGGGTGAGGCTGTCGTCGCGCAGGATGATGAAGGGCCAGAAGAAGTTGGTCCACGAGCCCACGAAGGTGAACAGGAACAGCATCGCACCGGCACCGCGGGCGGCGGGCAGTGCGACATGCCAGTAGGTGCGCATCAGGTTGCAGCCGTCCACGCGGGCTGCCTCGATGAGCTCGAAGGGCAGGGCGTCCTCGAGGTACTGGGTCATCCAGAACACGCCGAAGGCGGTGACCAGGGCCGGGATGATCACGGCCTTGAGGTCGCCCACCCAGCCGATCTTCGCCATGATGATGAACAGCGGGATCACGCCGAGCTGGACCGGCACAGCCATGGTGGCGATGACGAAGACCAGCAGGCCGCGTCGGCCCCGGAAGCGCAGCTTGGAGAACGCGAAGCCGGCCAGGGTCGCGAAGAACACCACCGACAGCGAGGTCACCGTCGCCACGAAGATCGAGTTGAGCATCGCCGACCAGAAGTTGATGTCGGAGGCGATCACCTTGCCCATGTTCGACAGCAGGTTCCCCTGGGGCAGCAGGGAGGGCAGCGGATTGCGGGCGATGGCGCCGGCGTCCGAGGAGGCCAGCAGCAGCGCGTAGTAGAGCGGGAAGAACGAGATCACCAGGACGATGCCGAGGAGGACGTAGTTCCACCAATGGGGGCGGGCGTCGGCCCCTCCTCCGCCCTTGAGGCGACGGCGCGCGGCCCGGGCCGCACCCTTGCCGGCGAACTGTTCGATGGCAGCGGTCGATTGCATGGTCATTGCTCCTTACCGCGAGCTCTTGGCGGGGCCGCCGGCATTCGCGATGCGGCGAGTGATGAGGAAGTTGAGGACACCGAAGACGAGGATGATGAGGAACAGCAGCCAGGCGACCGCCGAGGCACGTCCGAAAGCCAGCTGCGGCCCCCAGCCGAGTTCGTAGAGGTACATCGTCAACGTCATCCATTGGCGGGAGGCACCGCCCTGCCCGCCGGTGTCGAACATGCGGGGTTCGTCGAAGATCTGCAGGCCGCCGATCGTGGAGGTGATCACGACGAAGACGATGGTGGGGCGGAGCATCGGCACGGTCACGTACCAGAAGCGCTTCATCCGTCCGGTGCCGTCGATGATCGCGGCCTCGTAGATCTCGCGCGGGACCGCCTGCATGGCGGCCAGGAAGATCAGGGCGTTGTATCCGGTCCAGCGGAAATTGACCATGGTCGCGATCGCGACGTGGGAGGCGAGCGCGTCCGAGTGCCAGCCGACGGCGGGCAGGTTGATCGCGGTCAGTGCACCGTTCACGATCCCGGAGCCGTCGGCGAAGATCTTCGCGAAGATCAGGGAGACGGCGACGGGGGCGACCACGAACGGCACCAGCACACCCATGCGCCAGAAGGTCTTCGCGCGCAGGTTCGCATCGAGCACGTAGGCGATGAGGATCGCGGCGATGACCTGCGGCACCGAGGACAGGATGAAGATCGAGAAGGTGTTGCGCAGCGCCTTGTAGAAGCTGTCGGTGCCGAGCACGAACTGGAAGTTCGCCAGGCCCACGAACTCACCCTGGCCACGGATGAGGTCCCAGTCATGCAGGGACACCCATGCGGTGTACAGGATGGGGAACAGCCCTGTGATGATGAACAGCACGAAGAACGGGCTGATGAACAGGAACGGCGTGAATCGCACGTCCAGCCGCGTCAGGGCGGAGCGCCAGGCGGGCCGCGGGCGGCGAGAGGCAGGGCCTGCGCCCGAAGGCGGGGCGGCCGAGCCGGAGCTCGCCTCAGGCCGAGGGGTCGGGCGTGTCGATGTGGTCACCGGGTTCCTTTCGGCAGGACCGCAAGCGGCGGCGGCTCCCTCAGGAGCGAGCCGCCGCCGCCTGCGGTCAGCGGGATGGCCTGAGTCAGAGACCCAGCTCGTCGTAGGCGGTCAACGCCTGCTCCCAGGACTCCGCGGGGTCCATGCCGTCGACGTCCCACCGGGTGATCGCATCGGCGAGCACCGTGTTGATGACGAAGAAGTTCGGGCCCATGAACGGCTGCACGTCGATCGCGGTCGCACGCTCGGAGTAGATCTCACCGACGGGCGCGCTGTTGAAGAACTCGTTGACCGCGCTGGTCACGCCCTCGTCGGCGAGCGCGTCGACCTGGCTGGGGAAGGCACCGACGGCCTGGAAGGCCACCACCTGCTGCTCGGGTGCGGTGAGCCACATGGCGAGCTTCTTCGCCGCCTCGATGTTCTTGCCCTGGCCGGGGACGGCCAGGTAGGAGCCGCCCCAGTTGCCGCCACCGCCGGGGAAGACATCGGCGATGTCCCAGCCCTCGACGCCGTCGGCATTGCCGGCCAGCGGGCCCATCATCCACGGCGGGCAGAGCATGGTGGCGAAGCCGTCGGACTGGAACGCGGCGGTCCAGTCCTCCTCCCACTGCTTGAATCCGGCGGAGATGTCCTTGAACTCCACGAGGAGGTCGTAGATCGCCTTGACGTCGGCGTTGTCCTTGAGCGGGACCGGGGTGCCGTCGGCCGTCTCGTAGGGATGGGTCAGCTGCTGGACCATGCCGTTGAAGGTGCCGCCGGCACCGTCGAACCACGGGATGCCGGTGTCCTCGACGAACTGCCGACCCGCCTCGAAGTAGGTGCGCCAGTCGCCGGTGAGCTTCTCGGCGAGCTCGGCGCGGTCGCTGGGCAGCTCGCTCTTGTCGATGAGGTCGCCGCGGTAGGCGAGGGCCTCGGGGCCGATATCGGTGCCATAGCCGATGAGCTTGCCGTCGATCGTGGCCGCTTCGGTCTTCCAGTCCAGCCAGCGGCCCTCGACCGCCGGATCGGCGAGGTCCTCGAAGATGTCCGAGTACTCGGCGAGCTCGGCCCACCAGCCGACCTCGACACCCTCGACGTCCGCCAGGCCCGAACCGGCGGCGAGTCCGGTCATGAGGTTCGCGCGGGCGTCATCGCTGGTCGCAGCTTTCTTATGCGTGATCTTGACGCCGGGGTTCTCTTCCTCGTACTTCGTGAAGAGCTCCTCGTAGCCGAACTCGTTGAACGTGGCGACGGTCAGAGTGACCTCGTCGCCCTCGCCACCCTCACCTCCGCCGGAGCTGCTCCCGCAACCCGCGATCGCGGCGGTGGCGGCGGT
This sequence comes from Brachybacterium sp., assembly GCF_052095815.1. Lineage (NCBI taxonomy): Bacteria > Bacillati > Actinomycetota > Actinomycetes > Micrococcales > Dermabacteraceae > Brachybacterium > Brachybacterium sp. The sequence continues at coordinate 60,439 of NZ_JBQDLF010000018.1, forward strand.
CGCGGCCGAGGCGGCCAGGGCTGACCTGCGCGTGATCTTCATGGTGAACTCCTTCGTTCGTTGCTGCGATGTCGTTCTGAGAGCGCTCTCTTGGCGGATGCCGTTTCTGAGAGCGCTCTCAAAGGGGATGTTCGCCACAGTACACGAGAGCGGAGGATCCAAAGGTCTCAATACGGTCTCGCCCTGCTGCCCCCACCTCTCCCGCCCTGCCGCGCCCGACCCTCTCGTCCTGCCGCGCCTGCGTCGCTCGCCCTGCCAGCCTCCCCACAGCGCTCGCACGTCTGGAAGGATCGGGCCATGACGCTCCTGGACTCCCGCCTCCCCCTGGTCGCCGCGCCGATGGCGGGCGGACTCTCCACCCTCGCGCTCGCTCGGGCCGTCTCCTCGGCGGGCGCGTTCCCGTTCCTGGCCGCCGGGAACCTGACCCCGCAGGCGCTCGCAGCGGATATCACCGCCGTGCGGGGGCTCGGCATCGCCTTCGGCGTGAACCTCTTCGTGCTGCCGCCGCGGGAGATCGACGAGGAGTCCTTCGCCGCCTACGTCGAGGAGCTCGGCGCGGACGCCGCCCGCGCAGGGGTGGAGCTGGATCCCGTGCCACGGCGCGACGACGACTTCTTCCACGAGAAGCTCGCCCTGCTATTCGACGACCCGGTGCCGGTGGTCTCCTTCACCTTCGGCCTGCCCGCCGCGGAGCAGATCGCCGCCCTGCAGGCGGTGGGAACGACCGTGCTCGCGAGCGTCACCGATCCCGAGGAGGCGCGGGCCGCAGCGCAGCTCGGCGTCGACGGCCTGGTGGTGCAGGGGCCGAGCGCCGGTGGGCACAGCGCCACCCACGATCCCTCCCGCACCCTCGCGCCACTCCGCACAGAGGACCTGGTGCGGCTGGTGCGCGACGCCGTGGACCTGCCGCTGCTGGGCGCGGGCGGGGTGGATGGCCCCGCCGCCGTACGACGGATCCTCAGCGCAGGCGCCGAGGGCGTGGTCAGCGGCACGATGCTGCTGCGTACGGAGGAAGCGGGCACCTCTGCCACGCATCGGGCGGCGCTCGCGGAGCGTTCCTTCCGCGAGACGGTGCTGACCCGCGCCTTCACCGGGCGGCCCGCCCGCTCGCTGCGCAACGACTTCGTGGACCGTCATCACGCCACCGCGCCGACCGGCTATCCGCAGGTTCACCACCTCACGCGCGAGCTGCGCCGCGCCGCGGGGGCGGCTTGCGATATGCAGAGCCTCCACCTGTGGGCCGGGACCGGGTGGCGCAGCGCGCCCGAGGGATCCGCGGCGGAGGTCATCACCTGGCTCGCGGAGGGGGTCTGACGGCCAGGCCGCCACCCCCACCCGGGCAGTTCCGAGCCGCGCCGTGCCCGGGACAGCAGAAGGGCCCCACCTCACGGTGGAGCCCTTCTGACGAGTCACTGTCTCACGGTTTCTCGAGTGGAGCTAAGGGGATTCGAACCCCTGACCTCTTCCATGCCATGGAAGCGCGCTACCAACTGCGCCATAGCCCCGTATCGGGTGCCGCCCGCAGGCGACTCGTCGATATTACCCCGCTCCGCAGCTCATATGAAATCGGGAGGCAGGTTGTGTGACACCAACCTCATCAGCCCGTTCGCCGGCTCCCCGACAACTGGTTCGAGCACGGAACGGTGACAGTTCTCGAGCCCCGAGAGGCCCCGGAAACCATTCGTGTCCAGGCCCAGCAGCGCTGTGATGCCCAAGGTGATCGCCGCGCCGTGGGCGACCACCATCACGGTGCCGCCGACGTGCTGCGCGACCAGCTCGCGGCAGGCAGCGGCCACCCGCTCCCCCACCACGGGACGGTCCTCGACCTCGAGCCCGAGGACCGGGCGGTGGGCACGCCAGTCGGCGTGCTCATCAGGCCATCGCCGCCTGATCTCCTCCCCGCGCAGCCCTTCCCAGAGTCCGAAGCCGCGCTCGAGGAAGGCCTCGTCGGTGGCGACGTCGAGACCGCTGTCGCGGGAGATGATGCGAGCGGTCTCCAGCGCACGTTCGAGCGGCGAGGCGACGATGACGTCCGGCGGATTCTTCGCCACCGATTCCGCGAGCGACTCCGCCTGGCGCAGGCCGGTCGGGTTCAAGGGGATGTCGACCTGGCCCTGCAGACGGCCCTCACGGTTGTAGTCGGTCTGTCCGTGGCGCACCAGGATCAGACGAGCACGGGGCTGCCTCACTCCGGGCGGCCCTCGACGATCTGCAGATCCAGGACGGGCGCGTCGCGCCACAGTCGTTCGAGCGCGTAGAAGGCGCGGTCCTCGGCGTGCTGGACGTGCACCACGATGTCTCCGTAGTCCAGCAGCACCCAGCGGGCATCACGCTCCCCCTCGCGGCGCAGCGGCTTGCGGCGGCGCTCCTTCAGCAGCGCCTCCTCGATCCCGTTGACGATGGCGGAGACCTGCCGCTCGGAGTCCCCGCTGCACACGAGGAAGACGTCGGTGATCACCACCAGCTCGGAGACATCGAGGCCGATGACCTCCTCGGCGAGCTTGTCGGCGGCGGCCTGGCCGGCCACCCGGGCGAGGTCGAGAGATTCTTCAGGGGCGCTCACGCGGACATGTCCTCCGGGACGGAATGGGTGACGAACAGATGATCGAGCAGGGCGGTCTCCGAGGCGGAGGCCGCGCCGGGGCCGATGACCCCGGTCAGCATCAGGGCGAGCAGCACGATGAAGGCGACGGCGATGAGGGCCCACACCAGCCACACCAGCGCACGCCCTCCGGAGCGCTCCGGACGATGGAGCACCTTGCCGTCGAAGCGGGGCGCGGGGCGCGGCTCCGGCGCCTCGGCGACGGAGAGCTCGCCGAGCTCCACCCCGTCGTGGTCATGGGTGAGCGTGCTCACCGGGTGGTCTTCGACGGCCGCAGGCACAGCAGGATCTGCGTCCGGGCTCCCGGTCGTCTCCCCCGCGGCGAGAGCCGGCGCAGGGGCCTCGCTGAGCTCGATGATGCGGGCACGCCGGCCGAACTTGCGCAGAGCGGGCACAGCCGCCCCAGCGGTCGGCGGTGCGACGGCGCCACGCACTCCGGGTGCCGCCTGCTGCTGTGCGGGTTCCATCGCGGCACGGGCCTCCAGGGCGGCGCTCTCCTCGGGGCTCAGCTCCCGGGCGCGGCGTCCGCGCCGCGGAGTGGTCTCCGGCTCGGTCATCGACCGTCACCTCCTGTGTAGAGGGCGTACTTGTTGATGTATTGGACGACGCCGTCGGG
>NZ_JBQDLF010000019.1:0-63271 GCF_052095815.1 Brachybacterium sp.
GATAGAACGCCCCGTAGGCCCACCTTTGCCCCGCTGACCGGAGGCCCGACCCCCTGCCCTGTTCCGAGCGTTGCAGAGTGGGGCGATAGAACGCCCCATAGGCCCACCTTTGCCCCGCTGACCGGAGGTTCGCCGGGCCGGTGCGGCGTTCGCGAGCGAGGGGCACGCCCCCAGGGAATACGCTTAACGGGTTCCTCTCCTCGGGATAGTTGACTAAGCTAAGCCTCTGGTCCGATCGTCGGGCCCCCGATCCCCCTGAGGTTCTCTCCCCCATGCTCGGCACCATGCGCCGTCTCTGGCAGACGGTCCGTCCGATTCGCTTCCGCCTCTATCTGGGTCTGCTCAGCGCCATGACGGCGTCGATCGTCGCGCTGATGATCCCGCAGGTCCTCGAATTCATCGTCAACCGCCTCGAGGTCGATGCCACCGGTGCCACCATCTGGACCGGCGGTGCGATCGTGCTGGCCCTGGGCATCGTCGAGGCAGCCCTGATCTGGCTGCGTCGCACCTTCGCCGTCGCGCCCTCGACCACGGTCGAGAAGCAGATCCGGGTGAGCTTCTACCGCCGCGTCCAGCACATGCCGGTCACCTTCCACGACGGCTGGGGCTCCGGTCAGCTGCTCTCGCGGATGATGACCGACATCAACCAGATCCGCCGCTGGATCGCCTTCGGCATGATCATGGCCGTCACCAACGTCGTCACGATCACCGTGGGCATGGCCCTGCTGATCCGCTCCTCCGCGATCCTGGCGCTGATCTTCTTCCTCGCCGCGGTGCCGGTGACGATCATCGCCTACCGCTTCAACCGCAGCTTCTCCGTGCTCTCCCGCCTCTCGCAGGATCAGAACGGCGACCTCGCCACCACGATCGAGCAGTCGGTCCAGGGCATCCGCGTGCTGAAGGCCTTCGGTCGCGGCCCGTCGGCCCTCGAGGGCTTCACCGAGCAGGCCGAGGAGCTGCGCCGCACCGAGGTGCGCAAGGCCACCGCGATCGCCCGCTTCGACATGTTCATGTTCATGCTGCCGGAGCTCGCGCTCGGCGTGGCACTGCTGGTGGGCCTGCATCTCACCGCCTCGGGGGACATCTCCACCGGTCAGCTCGCCTCGTACTTCGCGACCGCCACCCTGGTGGTGGGCCCGGTGCGGATGCTGGGGATGCTGCTGGGCCAAGCCGTGAACGCGACCACTGCTCTGGACCGCCACTACGAGGTGATGGACTCCGAGAACACCATCACCTCCCCCGAATCACCGGCCCTGATCGATCCGGTCGCCGCGACCGGCGCGGTGCAGCTTCAGAACGTGCACTTCCGCTACGAGGACGCCCCGGACCATGTGCCCGACGTCCTGGACGGCGCGACCCTCGAGATCCTGCCCGGCGAGACCATGGCCCTGGTGGGCGTGACCGGCAGCGGGAAGTCCACCCTGCTGCAGCTCGTGCCGCGGCTGTATGACGTCACCTCCGGCACGATCACCATCGACGGGGTCGACGTCCGCGACATGGGCCTCACCGACCTGCGCAGCCTCACCGCCGTCGCCTTCGAGGACGCCACCCTGTTCTCCGACTCGGTGCGTGACAACGTGCTGCTGGGCGCCGACGCCTCGCTCAGCGAGGAGCAGGCCGAGGAGCTGCTGCACCTCGCGCTGCGCACCGCGGATGCCACGTTCGCGTACGACCTGCCGGACGGCGTGAACACCCGCATCGGTGAGGAGGGGATGAGCCTGTCCGGCGGGCAGCGGCAGCGCCTGGCCCTGGCCCGCTCGATCGCCGCCAAGCCCGCTGTGCTGCTGCTGGACGATCCGCTCTCGGCCCTGGACACCAGGACTGAGGAGACCGTCACCGAGCGCCTGCGCGAGGTGCTCACGGGCACCACCACCCTGATCGTCGCCCACCGCACCTCGACCGTGGCCCTGGCCGATCGGGTCGCACTGCTGGACAACGGCCGGGTGGTCGACGTCGGCACCCACACCGAGCTGATGGCGAGCTCCGCCCGCTACCGCTGGGTGATCGCCCATCAGGAGGAGGAGCGACGCCGCGACCAGGACATCGAGACCCTCACCGGTGAGCTCGAGCTCCGTGCGATCCAGGAGGAGGGCCGATGAGCAACCCCGCAGCGCAGAATCCACCGACGAACCAGCAGCCGGACCAGAACGATCCGGAGGAGCAGTCCTACACCGCCGAGGAGAACAAGGCGTCCCGGCAGCGATCCTTCGCCCTGCTCGGCGAGCTGATCTCCCCGGTCAAGGGCCAGTTCGTGCTGATGGCGATCATGGTCGTCTTCGCACAGCTGGCGGTCGTGGCCGGGCCTGCGATCATCGCCTGGGGCATCGACCACGGCCTGCCCTCCCTGATGGCGGGCGACTCCACCCCGGCCTACCAGGCGGCGGCGCTGGCCGTCGGCGCCGCGATCGTCGGCGGCGTGCTGACCTACGGTTACGTGCGCCAGTCGGTCGTCGTCGGCCAGAAGATGCTGCTGGCCCTCCGCCGCAAGGTCTTCCGCTTCACCCAGAAGCAGGATCTCGAGTTCCACGAGTCCTACACCTCGGGCCGGATCGTCTCCCGCCAGACCTCCGACATGGAGGCGCTGCGCGAGCTGCTGGACTCGGGCGTGAACGTGATGGTCGGCGCCTCGCTGTCGATGGTGTTCACGATCGTGCTGATCGTGACCATGGATCCGGTGACCGGCCTGGTGATGCTGCTGATGCTGATCCCCTGCGTGGCGCTGACGGTCTGGTTCCAGAAGCGCTCGCGCATCGAGTACCGCGCGATCCGCACCCATTCGGCGCGGCTGATCGTCCACTTCGTCGAGGCGATGGCCGGGGTCCGTGCGGTCAAGGCCTTCCGCAAGGAGGATCGCAATCAGGCGGAGTTCGATCGCCTCGCCCAGGACTACCGCGACGCCTCGCTGCGTTCGATCAACGTGTTCGGCATCTACCAGCCGGCGCTGCGCGTGCTCGCGAACATCACCATCGCCGCGGTGCTGGTGGTGGGCGGGTTCCGCGTGCTGAACGGCGACCTGCAGGTGGGCGTGCTGGTGGCACTGGTGCTCTACTCGCGCCGGTTCTTCCAGCCGGTGGACGAGATCGCGAACTTCTACAACGCCTTCCAGTCCGCCGTCGCGGCGCTCGAGAAGATCGCGAACCTCCTCGCCGTGCAGCCGCATGTGAAGGAGTCCCGCACTCCCACCGCGCTGCCCACCTCGACCGGGCAGGTGGACTTCGAACGCGTCGCCTTCCGGTACACCGAGGACGGCCCGCTGGTGCTCCAGCCGATGGACCTGCACATCCCTGCCGGGCAGACGATCGCCCTGGTCGGTCAGACGGGTGCCGGGAAGTCCACGGTCGCCAAGCTCATCGCCCGCTTCTACGACACCACCGAGGGACGGGTGACGCTGGACGGGGTGGACCTGCGGGACATCTCGATGAAGGACCTCACGCGCAACATCGTGATGGTCACCCAGGAGGCGTACCTGTTCTCCGGCACCGTCGCGGACAACATCGCGCTCGGCAAGCCGGGCGCGAGCCGGGAGGAGATCGAGGCCGCGGCCCGGGCCATCGGTGCCGACGCCTTCATCGAGAAGCTCCCCTACGGCTACGACACCGACGTGAACAAGCGCGGCGGCCGGGTCAGCGCCGGGCAGCGGCAGCTGATCTCCTTCGCCCGTGCCTTCCTCGCCGATCCGCGGGTGCTGATCCTCGACGAGGCCACCAGCTCGCTGGACATCCCCAGCGAGCGGATGGTGCAGGAGGGGCTGACGAAGCTGCTCGGGCATCGCACCTCGCTGATCATCGCCCACCGCCTGACCACCGTGATGATCGCGGATCGAGTGCTGGTGGTGCATGGCGGCGAGGTGGTCGAGGACGGCTCCCCCACCGAGCTGGTCGCCGCCGGCGGCCGCTTCGCCGCGCTCTACCAGGCGTGGCAGGACTCGATGTGAGGCGCGTGAGATCGCGGCGGCCGTCCCCGGGACAGCTGCCGCGATCTCACACCCCGAGCATCGCCCGCAGCGGCGCGGTGACGCCCTCGACCTGGACCGGCACGCTCGGCCGACGGAAGCTCTCCGGGGTCACCAGGAACCGCTGCTCGAGCACCGTCGGTCCCGGCAGGGTGGACATGTGAGTGCCGTTCTCGACGTAGCCGCAGGCCCGGGAGACCCCGAAGGAGGCGTCGTTCCCGACCGCGGCGGAGGACTCCGCGCGCGTCGCCCCGAGGTGGTCGAAGGCGAGGACCAGCATCGCCTGCCGCATCAGCGTGCCGTAGCCGTTGCCGTGGGCATCGAGCGTGAGCCAGGAGCCGGAGGTGACGGTGCGCCGCTCGGCGAAGCGCACGGCCGAGAGGTCCTGGCAGCCGATCAGCCGGCCCCCTGCCCAGATCCCGAGCGGCAGAGTCCACTCCTCCGGCGAGATGCCGCTGCGCAGCCGCCACTGGAAGCTCAGGGCGTTGCGCACACGCACCTCCGGCTCCTCGCGGTACCACCAGAACTTCGCCGGGGACTCCGGATCCTCGAAGATCGGCCGACGCAGCAGCGCGGCATATTCGGGCAGATCCGCATCGGCGAGCGGGCGCAGGGTGAGATCACCGGCGCGCAGCACGAGGCCGAAGGGCGGATGGAGGGCAACGAGGTCCGGGAAGCTCGGGGAATCCGTCATCGGCACAGGATAAGGGCCCTATCGCCCGCGAACTCCCTAGGCTGTCCCCATGACGACCGACGTGCTGCTGACCGGATTCGCCCCCTTCGCCGGGGCGGCGGTGAACGAGTCCTGGGAGTCGGTGCGCGACGCCGCGCCGCTGCTGCGCGCTGACGGGCTCACGGTGGTGACCCTCGAGCTGCCGGTCGAGTTCGGGCGAGCGGGGGACCTGCTCGCCGCCGCGGTGCGCACACATCGGCCCTCGCTGGTGGTCGCCGTCGGCCTCGCCGCCGGGCGCACGGGAATCACCCCGGAGCGGGTCGCGGTCAACGTGCGCGATGCGCGGATCCCGGACAACGCGGGAGCGAGCCCGGTGGACGAGCCGGTCGCGGCCGACGGACCGGTCGGCTACTTCAGCACCCTGCCGGTCAAGGCGATGGTCGCCGCGCTCGCGGCCGACGGGATCCCGGCCGCGGTCTCGCAGACGGCCGGCACCTATGTGTGCAACGACGTCTTCTACGCGCTCCAGCATCTCCTCGCGACGGACGAGGCGCTCGCCGGGATCCGTGGTGGCTTCGTGCACGTCCCCGCGGCCGACGTCGTCGGCTCCCCCACCGCGGCACGGGCGCTCGTAGCCATGGTCGAGGTGGCGCTGCGCACCGTGGTCGATGCGCCCCTCGCCGGCGGCGCCGAGCACTGACACCGAGAGGGTGCCGGGCGCGGAAGGAACGCGATCGGACCCCACGTCCCGCCGACGCAGCCCACCACCTCGCGTCCGTTCACCGCCTCGCGTCCCGTTCACCGCCTTCCACCGGCCTCACCACCTCATGTCAACCGGCCCGGCCAGATCGGGACGGCCCCTCGCTTCCTGATGTGCACAACTGGTGCATCACGGCGTCCATCGGCCGGGAAACAGCTCTCCTTCGCTCCTTCCGAGAAGATATCCACAGGGTTTTCCACAGCCGTGGACGAATGACAAAGATGTAGTTCCGCAGGTACAGCGGAGAACCCGGGCGTGTCGCGGCCCGCGTCGGCAGGGGAGGATGCTCGCCTGCGCACCCCTCGAACTGATCGCGCGCCAGCCCGCAGCCATCTGCGTTATCGCAGGTCATGGAATTGTTCCTGCCCGGTAGCCGAGTTCGCATGCGCACGGCGGGGTGGCGTCTCCGCAGGCTGCGTGCCCGGGAGCAGAACGGTGAGCATGCGCACGCCGGTCGAGCACCCCACAGACTGTCCCCACCGTCTATCCACAACCGAACCCCGGTTATCCACAGCAAGAACGTGAAATCCCCAAGCGTCCGCAGAGTTATCCCCATTCTCGTCCACATCTGGGGAAAACCACAGCCGTGTAGTTCCCCGATCCGGTCACGGGGCGGCTCCGACCCGTGCTAGAGGGGCCGGATCGCGAACGGGCCGGAACGGCTCCCGGATCGCGAACGGGCCGGGGCGGCCAGTCGGCGGATCCTCGCGATCCCCGCCCGTTCGCCACCCCGGCCCGTCCCGGTGCTCGACTCGCGCCCGCTGTCGGGCGCGAGGGTCACTGCCCGAGCACCAGCAGTGTCTTGACGGCGATCAGCACCAGCAGCAGAACCACCACCGCCGAGACCACGGCCGCGTGCACGAGGGCGGAGCGTCGGGCCAGGGCCTGCCGATCCGCTCCCGGCGCCGCCTTGGGGCGCAGGGCGAACATCCCCGCGGTCACCGCAGCACCCACCACCAGGCCTCCCAGGTGCCCCTGCCAAGAGATGTTGGGGACGGTGAAAGTGATGACGAGGTTCAGCCCGATCAGCACCAGGATCTGCGCGGTCTGCCCGCCCAGGTGCCGGTTGACGACGAACATCGCGGCGAACAGGCCGAACACGCCGCCGCTGGCCCCGAGAGTGCCGGTGAACCAGGACTGGCCCAGCGAATCGGCGATCACGTACACGGCGGCGTGCCCGCCGAGCACCGAGGTCAGATACACCGCGGAGTAGCGGACATGGCCGAGGGCCTGCTCGAGGTACTGTCCCACGATCCACAGTGCGTACATGTTCAGCGCCAGGTGCAGGATCCCGCCGTGCAGGAAGCCGGCGGTGAAGAAGGTCCACGGCATCACCACGGCGCGGAAGGGGACGAACAGTCCCAGCTGCACGACGATCTGCGGGGCGACCATCTGCCCGAGATAGGCCAGCACGTTCAGGCCGATCAGGGTGTACGTGACGTACGGGGTGCGCTTGCCGATGCTGGCACCCATCGCGTTGCGTGGCCGGGTCGAGGCCTGCTGCCGGGAGATCTCCCGCTCGCAATCCACGCAGAGCACCCCCACCGAGGTGGGACGCTGACAGTCCGGGCAGGCCGGGCGCTCGCAGCGCTTGCAGCGCACGTAGCTCACCCGATCGGGATGGCGGGGACACACCGGCGGGGCCTGCGGATCCGGATTGTCCTCGGCGCTGTAGCCGTAGCTGGGTCGTTCCATGCCCTCATTCCACCACGCGGGCCTGGGCCGCGCCCGAGCGGCACGGTGCGCGGCGCCCGCGAGGGAACGGTGCGCGACTCCCGCGCAGAGACCGTGCGCGGCGCCCGCGAGGAGCCGGTGCGCGGCGCACCGGTGCCTGAGGTACCGGGCACTCGCCCCACCGCGACCCATGCACCGCTCGGAGAAGCGGTGACATCATGTACATGATGTCACCGTCTCTCGCATGGCATCAGTGACCTCGGTCCGCTTCCGCGTCCCCGCGCGAGGTCGCCGTGGTGCCACCGCGGAGTGATGCCGACGTGGTGCCGGCCGGTGCAGTGCCGCCCCGGAGCAATGTCGCCGTGGTGCTGCCCGGGAACAGTGCCGTCACGCCACGGTGTACGGGAACGCCGCGAAGAGCTTCTCGAACCGTCGGTGCTGGGTCGCGCTCACGGGCCGCTGCTCATCGAGCACGAGTTTCCGCTTCCCGGCCGTCCCCGCACGGGACCAGACGCCCACCAGCTCGCCGCGCCGCAGCGCGGAACGTTTGAACACCCCGTTGTTGCCGGGGACCAGCGCGTGGTGACGTGCCTGGTCCATCAGGTAGAGCCGGTCGCGGTAGCCCAGCACCAGCTCGTCGAAGCCGGGCAGCAGCAGTTCGCGCATCGTCTCCTTCTCCTGCCCGGCGTACTCCTCGGCGAGGCCCGGCCGCCACCACAGCCGCTCCCCGTCGCCGCCGCGAGCGGAGTCGGCCGTGGCGTGGAGCCGGCCGTCCTTGTCCGCGAACCCGCTCTCCAACTGGCCCTCGAGCTGCGGCATCGCCGCGCGGATCGTCGTCAACGGCAGCTTCGACCACCAGGCGAGGTCTCGCTCCCCCGCGGGGCCGTGGCTGGTGAAGTAGCGCCGGGCGAGCTCGGCGACGGCCGCGGTCTCCTCACCGTTGAAGGCACCCTCGAGGTCGCTGCCGGCAGGCAGCCAGGTCCTCGCGAGCACCACGGCCGTCTCCCCCTCGCGCCAGGGACCGTAGGCGGCGATGCCGAAGGAGATCAGCTCGGACAGCAGATGGTATCCACGCCCCTGGTCGGTGCGGATCCCGGCCGCCTCCCACGCGGCCATCAGCTCCTTGCGCAGCACCCCGCGACCGACCCCCGGCACGGACTGCTCCCCGGCGGCCTCCTCGAGCACCTCCTGAGCCCGCTCCAGATGATGGTCCTCCAGCTCGAGCTGCCCGCGGCGGGAGATCGCCGCCCGCAGCGGACCAGCGGCGCACAGCTCGGTGAGCCAGGCCAGGGAATCGGCGGCGACGGCGAAGACGGTGCCGCGCATCGGATAGCCGCGCACCACCTCCCCACGGTCGAAGGCGGCGAGCACCGCGGCGACCTCTCCTCCGGTGCGCAGGGCGAGTGAGGCCATCACCCCCGCGAGGTCCTGCCCCTGGTGGGCGCCGAAGGCACGCGCCGCCGCAGCGGGGTCGTCGAAGCGGGGCGCACCGACCAGGCCCTGGGCGAGGATCCGGGCGCCCGCGAGGTGTCTCTGGGTCATGGCACGAGCGTACTGGCGGCCGTCCGGGCTCACCGGGGATCCATCGGGCGAACCAGGGATCCATCGAAAGGTTGATCCGGTCCGACGGCGCCGTCCATAGCGTGGAGACCACTCGACCACGAGCCCGATCCTCGCCCGCCACCAGCGGTCTTCGTCAGAAGGAAGCACAGTGCCCACCTCCACGTCCTCCCGTTCTCGGTCCCGCGCCGGTGATCCCGGCGCGGCCGCCGAACCGTCCGCCGCCGACCCGACCGTCACCGAACCGTCCGCCGCCGACCCGACCGTCACCGAGGGCCCCACCGGGCCCGTCGGCCGCCTCGCCGAGCGGGTCGCCACCGCCCTCACCGGCCGCCGCTCCGCCTGGGTGATGCTGGCCGTCTTCGTCGCGCTGCTGATCGCGATGGCCGGCGGACTGCGCGGCGCCGGCCCCGCCGCCGGCATGGACGCCCTGCCGGAGACTTCCGAGTCCTCCCGGGCGGCGGCGATCGCCGACACCATGGAGGGCAGCCGCTACCAGCCGGTGTTCGCCGTGGTCACCCGCGACGACGGCGCTGACCTCACCGCACAGGACGCCGCCGCCGTCGAGGCCCTGCGCGCCGACCTCGCCGAGGTCTCCGGGCGCGAGGCGATCGGCCCCATGCCCTCGGAGGACGGCGAGGCGAATCTGGTGATGACCACCGTCGACTCCGAGGCGGACGACGAGACGATCGACGCGATGATCGCGGACCTGCGCGCCGCGGCCGACGAGTCCGTCCCCGCCGAGCTCACCGTCTCCGTCACCGGCGGCCCTGCCGTCGGCTCCGACATCCGCGGCGCCTTCGACGGCGCGAACTTCACCCTGCTCGCGGTGACCATCGCGGTGGTGGCCGTGCTGCTGCTGCTGACCTACCGCTCCCCGATCCTGTGGCTGGTGCCGCTGTCGATCGTGGCGCTGGCCGACGGCGCCGCAGGCGCGCTGACCTCGATGCTCGGTGAGCAGTTCTCCCTCGCCTTCGACTCCGGGGTGATCAGCGTGCTGGTGTTCGGGGCGGGCACGAACTACGCCCTGCTGCTGATCTCCCGCTACCGCGAGGAGCTGCACTCCCACACCGATCACCGCGCGGCGCTCGCCACCGCCTGGAAGCGCACGGCCCCGGCGATCATCGCCTCGAACGTCACCGTGGTGCTGGCCCTGATGACGCTGCTGGCCGCAGTCATGCCCGCCACCCGTGGGCTCGGCGTCGCCGCCGCGGCCGGCCTGTTCGTGGCACTGGTCGCCGTGCTGTTCCCGCTCACCGCACTGCTGGCCGTCGTGGGTCGGCGCGTGTTCTGGCCCTTCGTGCCCAGGCCCGCGACGGCGGAGAGCGCCGGGGCCGCTGAGACCTCTGAGAGCCCGGCGAGCACCGTCACCCGTCGTGACGACGCCGAGCACGGGCCCTTCGCGGCCGTGGCCCGCACGGTCACCCGTCGGCCCGCCGTGGCCGCAGTAGGCTCGGTGCTGCTGATGGCGGTGCTGGCCACCGGCCTCCTGGGCACCCGGATCGGGCTCGCGCAGGACGAGCAGTTCGCCTCCGCCAACGAGTCCTCCATCGGTTTCGCCGCGATGGCCGAGCACTACGGCGCGGGCGAGAGCGCGCCGCACGTGATCGTGGTGCGCGAAGCCACCGACAGCACTGTGGAGGCGGCGATCGCTGTTGCCGAGTCGGTGCCGGGCATCGACCGCGTCTCGGTCACCGGCACCACGCCGGAGGGGTGGGCCGTGCTCTCCGCCGTCGGCACCGCCCAGCCGGAGTCCCCGGCCGCGATCGAGGAGGCCGAGGGGCTGCGCCAGGCGCTGCACTCCCTGGCCGGAGCCGACGCCCTGGTGGGCGGCACCACCGCGAGCGCCATGGACGTGCGCGCCGATTCCCTCCGCGACCTGCTGGTGGTGGCGCCGATGATCCTCGCCGTGGTGCTGATCGTGCTGATCGTGCTGCTGCGCGCCGTGATCGCGCCGCTGGTGCTGCTGAGCGTGAACGTGGCCAGCTCCGTCGCCGCGATCGGGCTGGGGCTGTGGACGGGCCGGCTCCTGTTCGACATCCCCGCACTGGATGTGACGGTGCCGCTGCTGGCCTTCCTGTTCCTGGTCGCCCTCGGCGTGGACTACACCATCTTCCTGGTCCACCGGGCCCGCCACGAAGCGGCGCTCCATGGCACCACGCAGGGCATGGTGCGGGCCGTGGGCTCCACCGGCGTGGTCATCACCAGCGCGGGTGTGGTGCTCGCCGCCGTGTTCGCGGCGCTGGGCGTGCTGCCACTGGTGGTGCTCGGTCAGCTGGGCCTGATCGTGGGGCTGGGCGTCCTGCTGGACACTCTGCTGGTGCGCACCGTGCTGGTGCCGGCGCTGTTCGCGCTGATCGGGGACCGCATGTGGTGGCCCTCCCGCCCGGCGGCGATGCCCGCGGGCGAGTGAGCCCTCGCCGTGCCGGACCTGGCGGGTGTTCGGCACGGCTCCCGGTGCGTAGCGCAGTAAGGATAGGCTTCCATCATCGCAGGTCAGCGAAGCCTCACCTTGCTTGTTTGGACAAAGTCCAAACAGTAATGTGGAGGCATGACACTCCTGGACAAGCCCTCACCCCACCCTCGGGCCATGGCGTCCGCCGCGCCCTCCCCGACCGTCGGCACCCCTGCTCCCGCTGCCGCCGACACCGCCCGCACCCCGCGCGACCACGGCCAGGAGCGCACCTCGCGCTCCGAACAGGTGAACCGGCTGCGCGCCGGCGTGCTCGGCGCGAACGACGGGATCGTCTCCGTGGCCGGCCTCGCCGTCGGCGTCGCGGGTGCCACCGCCGACATCCGCTGGCTGCTGATCGCCGGCCTCGCCGCGCTGGTCGCCGGTGCGCTCTCCATGGCGATGGGCGAGTACGTCTCCGTCTCCACCCAGCGCGACACCGACCGGGCCCTGATCACCCGCACCCGCGCCGAGCTCGCCGCCGACCCCGCGGCCGAGCACGACCACCTGGTCGAGGCACTCACCGAGACCGGCATCCCCGAGGAGGTCGTCGAGTCCGTCGCCACCTCGCTCGAGCGCCACGACGCCCTCGCCGCGCACACCCGGTTCCGCCACGACGTCGAGGACGATGCGGTCGTCTCACCCTGGGGCGCGGCCGCGGCCTCGCTGGTCTCCTTCTCCCTCGGCGGCATCGTCCCGCTGATCGCGATCCTCGCCGCCCCGCCCCTGCTGCGCCTGCCGGTCACGATGGCCGCGGTGGTCGCGGCCCTCGCGCTGCTGGGCATGGTCAGCGCCCGCCTGGGCCAGGCCGACGCCGGCCGTGCCACGGCCCGCACGATCGTCGGCGGCCTGCTCGCGATCGTCGTGACCTACGGGATCGGGGCCGCCCTGGGCGTCGCGGTCGGCTGACCCGGCACGACGGTCGCCGCACGAGCTGCCTGCGACTTTTGCACGGGTGACAGGATGGTAGGCTGACCTGCGGTCACATCCCCTCATCGAAAGCGGTCCATGACGTCCCGACGCCCGTCCGTCCCGACCGCGACCCTCGCCCGCCGCGGCGTGCTCCTCGCGTCCCCCACCCTGCTGCTGGCCGGGTGCGGCCTGCTGCCGCTCCCCGACCTCCGCGGCGGCCCGGCGGGCGGCGACGGCGCGGCCGACGGCGCCGGAGCGCCCTCCCCGTCGACCGCCGGTGCGGCCGACGGTGTCGCCACCGTCGATCTCGCGCCGACCGTCCTCGAGGACGCCGAGGACGCGGCGGACCTGGTCAGGGCCCTCGAGGACTCGACGACGCTGCGCAACCCCTGGTCCGCGCTGACCGTCACCGGCACCGCGCTGCTGGAGGAGCTGACGGCGGAGGTCTTCACCCGGCTCACGGGCGAGGAGCCGCCCGCCGCCGATGACGCCGACGAGGAGCTCTCCGGCGCCCCCGCCACGACGATCCGCCCGCCCGAGGGCCGCGCCTTCCTGCTGGCCACGTGGGAGTCGACGGACTCCGAGTGGCAGCCCGCCCCGCGCGGTTCCGTCTCCACCGCGATCTCGCTGGCGGTGGGCGGGAACGTGGAGCGCGGCGCGGCCCGCGCCCGGGAGGACGAGACCGAGCTCAGCGGCGCGGTGCTCGCGGTCGTCGAGGCCGATCCGTCGCCCGCGGCGGCGACGCTGCACACCGAGGTCGACGACGGCGTCCAGCAGCTGTCCCTGATCGACGGCTCCCTGGTGGAGACCGTCGCCCCGGCCCTCTACCCCGAGGCCGCGACCGTCGAGGTCACCGACGCCCAGGTGCTCGACGTGGAGGTGCCCGACGGGGTGGTGCGGGACGTCATGCACCTGCGCGGCACGGTGGACTCCGCGTACCTGACCTCGTTCATCGTCGGCGGCCAGTCCCACGGCGGCTCGCTGGGCTGGGCGGACGAGGACGAGGTGTTCGCGGTGGTCCAGCTCAGCTGGGTGAAGGACTACACCGCCTCCCTGAAGGACCTCAGCCGCATCGCGCTGGTGCTCGAGGACGGCACCGAGGTCCCGCCCGAGCAGGGGGAGGACCAGATCTTCGGCGACCACACGGACAACCTCGCGACCTTCCGCATCCCGGCGGACACCGCGGAGGCGACGGTGCGGATCGATCCGCGCTTCCAGGAGCTCCTCGACGACGAGTCCGATCACGTCTACGACCCGATCCGCGCCACGCTCACCATCGCCTGACCGCCGGCCCCGTCGGCCGGTGCAGGAGCGCCGCCGGTGTCCCCGCAGCCGGCCGGGGCCGGCAGCGCGAGGACGCCGACGGCGCCGAGCGGGAGCGAGCGCCTCACAGCGCCCGGGGGATCACTTCTCGATGGTCACCGAGGTGATGACGACGTCCTCGAGGGGACGGTCGCGCATATCGGTCTTGACGGCCTCGATGGCGTCGACGACCTTCTTGGAGTCCTCGTCGGCGACCTCACCGAAGACGGTGTGCTTGCCCTGCAGGTGCGGGGTGGGGCCGACGGTGATGAAGAACTGCGAACCGTTGGTGCCGGAGGGCTTGCCGGTCAGCGCGTTGCGGCGCTTGCCGGCGTTGGCCATCGCGAGCACATAGGGCTCGTTGAAGTTCTTCTCCGAGATCTCGTCATCGAAGTTGTAGCCGGGGCCGCCGGTGCCGGTGCCCAGCGGGTCGCCGCCCTGCAGCATGAAGCCGGAGATGATGCGGTGGAAGATGACGCCGTCGTAGAACGGACGGGTGACCTTCTCGCCGGTCTCCGGGTCGGAGAACTCGCGGGCGCCCTCAGCGAGGCCCACGAAGTTCTCGACGGTCTTGGGGGCATGGTTCGGGAACAGCTCCATGCGGATGTCGCCATGGTTGGTGTGAAGAGTTGCAAACATGGCGACATCCTCCCACATGGGACGCCTGGCCGACCGACTGGACGGGCACCGCGCACCTCTGCTTCTTCTCATCTGCTGTGAGCGTGCAGACTCGCTCACGTTAGAGTTGTGCCACACGGGTTCGTGACGGTCTTCCGACTGTCCGGGCCCAGGGACCACCGTCGGCCCGACCCGACGGATTCGACCGAAAGGGGAACCCCATGGCGCTGACCACCAAGCGGGAAGCCAAGAAGGCTAAGAAGCACGCCGCGAAGACGGCTGATGCCGCGAGTGCGACCAGCCAGAACGCCCAGAACGCCGTCGAGGAGCTGCAGAAGCTCGCCGCTCAGGTGGGCCCCGTGGTGTCCGAGGGCGCTCGCGAGGCTCGTACCCGTGCGACCGAGCTGTACGACCACTACGCACCCGAGGCCCAGCAGAAGCTGCGCGAGCAGTCGGACAAGCTCCGCGACCAGTCGGAGAAGTTCTCGCAGAACCTCGGCCCGCGTGCGGACAAGATCCGTCACGACGTGCAGGACGACTACATCCCGCGCGCCCGCAAGACCGCCGAGACCACCGGCACCGTCCTGAAGGCCGCCGTCGACGCCGCCCGCAAGGAGCTCGACAAGGGCCAGGGCAGCATCCGCTCGGCCGTCCTCGAGCCGACGCCGCAGCCCAAGAAGAGCCGTGCCGGCAAGGTGCTGCTCATCCTGGGCCTGACCGCCGCGGGTGCCGCCGCCGGCTACGTCGTGTGGCAGAAGACCCGTCCGGTCGAGGATCCGTGGGCCCCGCCCGCCGACTTCGCCCGTGCGCACTACCCGGCGTCCGCCGCGAATGAGTCCGACTCCTCGACCGTCTCCGACACCGTCGGCTCGGCCGATGCCGGTGACGTCGCCTCGGCCCTGAAGGGTGAGGACCGCTCCTCCGACGTGGAGCCCAAGGAGGTCAAGGTCGATTCCGATCCGGACGCCTCCTCAGCCGACGACGAGAAGCGTGGCAACCACCGCGGCGACTCCTGAGTCCGCGCCTCGGTGCTTCACGAGTGAGCGCCTCACGGAGCAGTCCGTGAACCACAGCGCGGCGGTCCCGTCCCCGGACGGTGACCGCCGCGCTGTCGTCATCTCCGGGATCGTCACCACCCGCCTGCGCCTGGCACCGGTGCGCGCGGAGGATCTCGAGGAGCTGTTCACGCTGCACTCCGATCCCCGCGCCTTCGCCGAGGACACCACCGCCCCGCTCACGCAGCTCGCCCAGATGCGGCAGGTGCTCGCGCAGTGGTGCAGCGCGTGGGAGCGGGACGGGCTGGGGTACTTCACGGTGCGGGCACGGGCTGCGGCGGAGCCCGACGCCCGGTGCGAGTCGCCGCGCGGCGGCCCACAGGGTGCCGATGGCGGGGCCGAGGAACTGCCGGCAGGCCTGCTCGGCGTCGTGGGTATCACCGCTCTGCGAGCCGACGACTCCGAGCTGCTGAGCGCCTACTGGCGACTGGATCCCGGAATGACCGGCCGAGGCGTGGCCAGCGAGGCGATGCGCGCCGTGCTCACCGATCCGCACCGCGGACCGGGCGGTCGCGAAGTGATCGCGGTGACCGCCTCCCGCAACCTCACCTCGCGCACCCTCGCGGCCCGTCTCGGCTTCCGCCCCGCGGCAGCTGCGCGCCCCGTGCCCGGCAGGCGGGTGGGCGATGTGCTGCTCGTGCGTCCCGCTTCCTAGACTGGCCGGCATGTCTGCCGCCCCGAACCCGCCCGGCGCGGGCCGCTACGCCCCCTCCCCCAGCGGTGACCTGCACCTGGGGAACCTGCGCACCGCGATCCTCGCCTGGGCACTCGCCCGCCGCACCGGCCGCGCCTTCCATCTGCGCGTCGAGGACCTGGACCGGGTCAAGGAGGGCTCCGAGCAGCGACAGCTCGAGGATCTCGCCGCACTGGGGATGGACTGGGACGGGGAAGTAGTCCGCCAGTCCGAGCGGGGGGCGGCGTACGACGAGGCCATCAGCCGCCTCGAGGCGCAGGGCCAGGTCTTCGAGTGCTACTGCACCCGCCGGGAGATCCTCGAGGCTCCCAGCGCCCCGCACGCTCCGCCCGGCGCCTACCCCGGGACCTGCCGTGACCTCACCCTCGCCGCGCGCGAGCAGGGACGACAGCGGATGTGGGAGCTGCGGCGCGCACCGGCCCTCCGACTGCGCACCGAGGTGGAGTCGTGGCAGATCCACGATCTCTGGGCGGGAGAGGTGACGGGCACGGTCGATGATCTGGTGCTGCGGCGCGGCGACGGCGTGGTCGCCTACAACCTGGCCGTGGTGGTCGATGATGCCGCAGCGAGAGTGGACCAGGTGGTGCGGGCTGATGATCTGCTCAGCTCGGCTCCACGCCAAGCGCATCTCGCCCAGCTGCTGGGCCTGCCGGAGCCGGGTTATGCGCACGTCCCGCTCGCGGTGAACTTCGCCGGGGCCCGGCTCGCAAAGCGCGATGGCGCGGTGACGCTGCGGGATCGTCTGGCACGCGGCGAGAGCGTGCCCGAGGTCATGGGCCGGATCGGGAACTCGCTGGGGCTGCGCGGCTGCCGTGCTGCGGCCGACGTTCTCGAGCGATGGGACCCGGCCGCATCGCCGCGGCATCCGTGGGTGGTCGAGCTGCCGGGCTGACCCTGTCGGTGTCTGCGGGCGTTTGCCGCACCACACTTATTGCCGAACAGTAACACTTCTCGATACACAAATGTATCGTGTGCGGCGTGATGCGACTCCTCCGTGCACTCCTCTCTGCCCTGTCCACCGTCCTCACAACTGCCCGCCGCGCTGTGTCCTCGGCCGTCGGCGTCCTGGGCGGTGCGCTCGCCCGCGCCCTCGGAGCGACCGGTCGCGGGCTCTCCGCCGTCGGCCGCGGAGCCCTGGCCCTGCTGCCCGGTGAGTGGAAGAAGCCGATCGCGGCACTGTTCGTGACCGGCCTTGCCCTGGTCCCATTGATCTACTCGGGCAACATGACCTGGTCGTTCCTCGATCCGAGCAACAGCCTCGACCAGATCACCGCCGCCGTGGTGAACGAGGACGAGGGCGCCACGGCCACCTCCCCGGACGGCGAGGAGAGCGAGCTGAACGTCGGCGCGGAGTTCACCGACACGCTCCTGGACCTCGACAAGGAGACCGTGTACCGCTTCGTGGAGGTCTCTCCCGGTGAAGCTCATCGTGGCCTGGCGGACGGCACCTACGGCGCGACCGTCGAGATCCCCTCGGACTTTTCGGCGAACATCGCCTCCCTCGGCGGCGATGCCGAACACGCGGCTCCGGCTCTGCTCACGGTGACCACCAACGACTCGGTGAACTACGTGGGCGGCAACTTCACGAAGTCCGTGGGGACAGCGCTGACCGATTCGCTGCGCTCGAGCGTGCTCGAGCAGTACCTGGGCCAGATCTACGTGGGCTTCACGACCATCCACGACGGCTTGGGCGATGCCGTCGACGGCGCCGGCGAGCTCACCGACGGTGCCACCACCCTGCACGACGGCACCGGAGACCTGGTCGACGGCAGCACCGAGCTGGCTGACGGCACAGCACAGCTGGTGGATGGCGGTGCGGAGCTGGCTGACGGCACGCACGCCCTGCACTCCGGGAGCCTAGACCTGGTCGTGGGCCTCGACCAGCTGAGCACCGGCGCGGTCACCCTGCGCGACGGGACCGCGACCCTCGACGCCGGCGCCCGCGAGCTCCGCACGGGCCTGGTGACCCTCGACGAGAACGGACAGCCGCTGCGCAGCGGGGCCCAGCAGCTCGCCACCGGCACCTCGGAGCTCGCGACCGGCGCGGGCACCCTCGCCGACGGCGCCGGGCAGGTCGCCGAGGGCACCCGCCAGCTCGACGAGACCGTCACCGCCGCGCAGCAGCGCGCCGACGAGCTCGGCGTGACCCCCGAGAGCGTGCAGCGCACCAGCGAGGACCTCGTCACCGCGATCGACGCTCTCGAGGGCATCGCCACGGACCTGCCGGGACGACTCGCCGACCCGGTCACCGCCGCCGGCACCGTCTCCGAGACGGCCACGACCCTCGACGAGACCGTGACCAGCCTGGACGAGACCGCGCAGAACCTCGACCAGACCACGACCGACCGCACCGAGGACGCCCGCACCCTGCGCGACGCCGCCTCCACCATCGGTGAGGACGCCACCGCACTGGACGAGGACGTGCAAAGCGCGCACGAGGCCACCACCACCGCCTCCGAGAGCGCCGCCACCAGCGAGCAGAGCGTCCGGGACTACACCGAGGAGGTCGATGTTCTCGCCGCACGCTGCGAGGCCTCCGGCGCCGACGCCTCCTTCTGCCAGGACCTCACAAGCACGGCGGACTCCTCCCATCAGGTGCGCGACGACGCCGAGCAGGCCTCCGTCGACACGGCCACGGCCCAGGAGGCCACGGGCACCGCGGCCGAGCAGTCGACCGACATCGCCGGCATCGCTTCGGACATGACCGGCTCCGCGGAATCGATGGTCACCTACACCGAGGGGCTCTCCGAGACCACCTCGACCCTCGCCCGGGGCACCTCCTCCCTCTCCGAGGCCACGGGGACCCTCGCCGAGGACACCTCGACCCTCGAACAGGACCTCAGCACCCTGCGCGACGACGCCGTCTCGGCCGCTCCCTCCCCCGAGCAGGGGACGAGCGCCTCCGACCTCGCTACAGACCTCGCGCAGCAGGCCCGCACCGCAGCGACGGCCCTGCCCGAGGCCTACGGCGCGCTCGAACAGGGCGCGCAGGACGCACGCCGCCTGAACACCGGCGCCCAGGAGGTCGCCTCGGGCGCCGACCGGCTCGCCGAAGCGAGCGGCACTGCGAGCGACGGCGCACAGACCCTCTCCGGCGGGGTCACCCGCTACACGGACGGGGTGGGCACCGCCCGCACCGGTGCCGAACAGCTCTCCGGAGGCACCGGTCAGCTAGCCGACGGCGCCCAGCAGCTGGTCGACGGGACATCCGAGGCCGGAGACGGTGCGCAGCAGCTCGCCAGCGGTGCCGGACAGCTCGAGGATGGTGCCACGCAGCTCCACGACGGCGCGACACAGGTCGACGACGGGGCGACCGAGCTGGCCGACGGCGCGGTCGCCCTCGACGACGGGGCGGGCGAGCTCGCGGACGGCTCGGAGGAGCTGCGAGACGGGCTCGCCGAGTCCCAGGACGACATCCCCGCCTACACCGACGACGAGAGCGACGCGCTCTCGGAGACAGCCGCAGAGCCTGTGCAGATGAGCTTCGAGCGCGCCCATGAGCTCACCCGCTTCGGCGAGGGCCTGGCGCCGCTGTTCCTCGCGATCAGCCTCTGGGTGGGCGGCATGGCCATCTTCCTGATGATGCCGCCGTTCTCCTCCCAGGCCGCCGCTCGCGGCGTGGGCCCGGTACGACTGCTGGCCGGTGGCCTGGTGCCCGCACAGCTGCTGGGCCTGGTGCAGACCGCCATCGCCGTGGGAGCCCTGTACTTGCTGGTGGGCGTCTCGATGAACGACCTGCCCCTGATGATGGGCTTGGCGGCGTTCACCTCGGTGGTGTTCGTGGCGCTGAACCACGGCTTCGGCGCCCTGTTCGGGCCGGTCGGGAAGTTCGTGGCGCTGGTGCTGATCGCAATGCAGATCTCCGGTGCCGGGGGCACCTATCCGGTCTCGACGCTGCCGCAGTTCTTCCAGGTGATCCACCCGTATCTGCCGATGACCCACGCCGTGGACGCCTTCCGCGGAGCGATCGGCGGAGGCTGGATCGACCCCGCCGGGGATCTGCAGTGGCTCGGCGGGTGGCTGCTCCTCGGCATCGCCCTGGGCCTGGCCGGCGCGCTGAAGGAGGGGCGCCGGGCCTCGGCCCAGACACCGGCATATGGTGACACCGGCGCATGGTGACACCGGCACGAGCACATGCTGACACCGGCACATGGTCGGGTACCGGCGCAGGAGCGATGACTATGCCTATTTCGCCGTACTGATCGCCCTGACGCCAGCACTCGACCATTATCCGGCCAGAAATGACCGGGGCGGTCAGTGAGAGGCCGGGGATGCCGCTGCTGCGCCGGCAACGGATGCTTCCTCCACGGCGGTGCTCCCTCCACAGCGGAGGTTCTCGGCCCTCGTCCGCACCAGCTTTGACCTGTACTGCAGGTATGAGAATCCCCGGTATCGCACACAGATCAGATCTCCCGGGTCTCGGCATCACCGACGCCACTCGTCGGCGACTGCTCCGACAGGGGCAGATGAGGCGGGTCGGCACCTGGTACGTGACCGACGAGGCCCCTGAAGCCCTCGTCGCCCTGCTGGAACAGGGAGTGCGACCCACCTGTGTCACCGCAGCGGAACAGCACGATCTCTGGGTGCCCCTGCACACGGGAGATCACGTGTACCGGCCCCGAGGCCTCGTACCCGGCGCCCCCGGCTCGGGCCTTGTGAAGCACGGCTCCGAGATGAGGATCTGGCCGGACCGCGACCCGGTCGCTGATCTGCCGCTGGCCCTTGCGCACGCCGCACGGTGCCTGTCCGTTCGCGACACGGCGATCCTCGTGGAGTCCGCGCTGAATCGGCGAAGCATCACGATGCACGAGGTGCAGCGTCTCCTCGCCTTCCTTCCCGCTGCGCGGCGGGCCCAGCTTGGCAGGGTCTCGCCGCTCGCCGAGTCCGGGACGGAAACAGCGGTGAGATGGTGGCTGGAGTCGCTGCACATCCCGGTCACGCCCCAGGTGCAGATCCCGGGAGTCGGCCGCGTCGATCTGAAGCTCGGCGCGAGCTGGATCATCGAATGCGACAGCGTGAGCTTCCATCACGATCCCCAGCAGTACCATCGGGACAGAGCTCGTGACCTGCGGCTCCAGGCTCGGCGCTACATGGTCACCCGGCTCACCTGGGAGCAGGTCTTCCTCGATTGGGAGGAGACGGCATCCCAGCTGCTGGCGATCATCCGCCGGCGCGACCACCGGCGGCCGCTCGCCGGATAATGGTCGAGAACCGGCGGCCGCTCGCCGGATGATGGTCGGGAACTGGCGTGTGGGCGACATCTACGACGATATCGCCGTACTCATCGCCCTGGCGCCACTACCCGACCAAGCCCCCAGCACCCGACCACCGGCCACCCCCTGGCCAAACCTCCACTACCCGACCACCGGCCAGCCCCTGACCAGGCCTCCAGCACCCGACCAGGCAGCGGTACCTGAGCAGCGCCCGCACGGCCGGAGATAGCTGGTAGGCAGGAGCGGCTGTGCTCATGCTCAGGCCAGGGCGGGCTCCCGCTCGGTGATGGGGGTCGCCGGCAGGGCACTGGCCCGGCCCAGGGAGCTGATCTCCCAGCCGGCGTCGCGCCACTGCCGCGGGTCGAGCACGTTGCGGCCATCGATCATCCGCGGTGCCGCGACCAGGCCGGCCGCACGTACGGGGTCGAGGTCGCGGTATTCGTCCCACTCGGTGAGCAGCACGGTCAGCTCCGCTCCGCGCAGTGCCGAGGAGGTGTCCGGCTCGAACTCCACCAGTCCGCCGAGGCGGCGTTCGGCGTTCTGCAGCGCCTTGGGGTCGGTGACCGTGACCATGGCCCCGGCGGCACGCAGGCGGCAGGCGACGTCGAGCGCCGGGGAGTCCCGGGTATCGTCGCTGAGGGGCTTGAAGGCTGCGCCGAGCACGGTGATCCGGCGTCCGGTGAGGTCTCCGAGCATCTCACCGGCGAGCGTGACCACCCGGGCGCGGCGCCGCTCGTTGACGGCATCGACCTCGCGGAGGAAGCCGAGGGCCTCCCCCACGCCGTTGTCCTCGGCGCTGGCGAGGAAGGCGCGGATGTCCTTGGGCAGGCAGCCGCCGCCAAAGCCGACCCCGGCTCGCAGGAACTTCGCGCCGATGCGGTTGTCCATGCCGATCGCGCGGGCCACGTCGGTGACGTCTGCCCCGGTGACCTCGCACATCTCCGCCACGGCATTGATGAAGGAGATCTTGGTGGCGAGGAAGGCGTTGGCCGAGGCCTTGACCAGCTCGGCGGCCTCGTACCCCATCACCAGGCGGGGTGCTTCGCGTTCGAGGATCCGGGCGTAGACGGCGTCGAGCATCGCGACGGCCTGCGCGGCGACGGGGTCCTCGGTGTCGTGCACGCCGTAGACGAGCCGGTCGGGGTCCAGGGTGTCCTTCACGGCGAAGCCCTCGCGCAGGAACTCGGGGTTCCACATCAGGGTCACGCCCTCAATCTGCTCGAGGCGGCCGGCGAGCATGCGGGCGGTGCCTGCGGGGACGGTGGACTTGCCGACCACCAGCGTCGGCGCACCGCCGCGGACGGGCAGCACCTCGGCGAGCGTGTCGACCGCGGCCTCGAGGTAGGACAGGTCGGCGCCGAAGCCGTCGGCCTGCTGCGGGGTGCCGAGGCCGAGGAAGTGCACGTCGGCGTCGGCGATGTTGGCGTAGTCGGTGGTGAAGCGGAGCAGATCGGCGTCCAGGCCACGGGCGAGGATGTCCTCGAAGCCGGGTTCGTGGAAGGGGGCGCGCCCGGCCTGGAGGGTGGCGATGCGCTCGGCGTCGATGTCGAGGCCGACCACGTCGTGGCCGAGGTCGGCCATGGCGGCGGCGTGCACCGCACCGAGGTACCCGACTCCGATGACGGAGATCTTGGTGGTCTTCACGACATGCTCCTTTCGAGGTGGGCGACGGCGCCGCCCAGTGGGGTGTCCTCTGCCGCGGGTGCGGGGAGGGAGGCCCGGGATGCAGGGCCGGGGCCGGCCGGCTCGAGGGAGGCGGCGAGGATGCGGGCAGCGCCGCGCCACCGTGGCCGGAAGGCGTAGACGCAGGCGAGCCGGGCGATGGTGCCGCTCTCGTAGGCGGCGAGGGTCTCGGGTGGGATGCCGCTGCGCGCGGCGGCCCGGTCGATCTCGTCGCGGACCACGGCGGCCTGCTCCTCGGTCCAGATCCCCTGCAGCTCGCGCCAGGTGGCGTGCGCGCGGAGGTTCGCGGCGTCGAGGGCGGGATCACCGGCGGTCGCGGTGTCGACGTCCAGGAGGGCGGGACGGTCGCCCTCCTGCCAGAGGATCTGCTTGTCGTGCAGGTCGCGGTGGATCAGGGCAGGCCGCTCGACGTCTTCCAGGCGCAGCAGCTCCCTGCGGGCCAGCGTCAGGGCGCGACCGCGCAGGACGGCCCCGGCGGGATCGACGGCATCGGCACGTCCACCCCAGGCCTCGAGCACCTCGGCCTCCGCCGCTGGTCCGTGGAGGGTCGCGGTTCTCGCGCGGTCGCGGGAGGTTTCGACGGCGGTGGTCCAGGCATCGAGGGTCTCGCGCCAGGCGCGGCGCCAGGTGCCGTCAGCGGTGGGGAGCCCGTCGTGCAGGAGGTGTCCGGGCAGCTCGGCGAAGGTGACGGTGTCGTCGTCGGCGTCGAGCACCCGGGCGGTGCGGAAGGGGCCCTCGAAGGCGGTGGAGCGGTCGATGGCCTCCAGCAGCGGTGCGGCACGGCCGGGGCGGACGATCTTCACGTAGCGGGTCCCGGCGTGCTCGCCCTCGCTGCCCTCGCCTCCCTCGAGGCGGACCACGGCGCGTTTGCCGGGCCGGTGCGAGACGACGGTGCCGCTCGGATGCTCTCCGAGCACGCGGGCCAGTGCGGGCAGGCGCGGGTCGGTGCCGTCCTCGAGCACGGTGACCTGGCCGGTGGCGGGGTCGAGGCGGGCTGCGCGCAGTCGGGCTCCAGAGCGGGTAGGGGCGCTGTCCTCGAGCTCGAGGGGCAGGCCGCGGCCGTCGTCGGCCCACGCACGGTGCACGGTGAGCACGCGTCCGTCATGGGTGACGGTGGTGGGGACCAGGCGCTGCTGCTCCCCTGTGCTCGGGGCCGCGGGGGCCGGGGCGGGCAGAGGCAGGCGGCCGGGCCGTTCGAGGACGATCTCGGCGAGCGCGAGGCGCCGCTCGACCCGCTCCATCCAGTCATCGCGGTGACGGCGCAGCGGGTCCAGGGCGGAGGAGAGCAGGGCGCGGGCGGTCCAGGCTGCGAGCTCGGCGCTCGGCGGCAGGGCGAGGTGGCGGGTGTACCCGCGGAGGAAGGCGGTGGCCTGCTCCTCGACACCGGCGAGCAGGCAGGAGGCGATCCAGGAGCCGAGGTCGGCGCTGCGCGGCCCGAGGCCGGAGCGGTCCAGGTCCACCACGCGCAGGGGCAGGTGCCCTTCGCCAGGGACGGCGGTCTCGTCGACCGAGATCAGGACCTGGTCCGGGGAGAGGTCGCCGTGGATCAGGGCCAGGGGCCCGTCGGTCGTGAGCGTCGCGCGCAGTCGCTGCGTGAGCTGCTCGACCTGCTGTGCGCGGTGCGGCAGCAGCTCGGCGACGGCCTCTGCGGTGGCGGGGACCGGGTCGCCGATGCGGGCTGCGGGCAGGTTGTGCCCGGAGACGTCGGCGGCATGCAGGCGGGCGATGATCTCGCCGAGCCGGGCGGCGGCCGGCATCGAGTGGGGATGGCAGGACAGCCCCGCAAGATCTCCCTGGCCCCACTGCCCACCGATCAGCACCGAGGGGCGGCCGCGCCAGCGGCGCTGGGCGACGGTGGGCAGGCCCAGCTCCCGCCAGCACTCACCGACCCGCAGCAGGTCATCCAGCGGCCTGGCCGCGATGCGCAGCACCTCGCCGGAGTCGGGCAGGAGCAGCACGGCGTGGCGGCCGGGGTTGTAGCTCAGCACCCGCAGGGCGGTCTCGTCTCCGCATCGGTGCAGCAGGCGGTGGATCTCGCGGCCCAGCCGCGGGTCGCTGTCGAGACCGCCGCTGAGCAGGTACGGGCCGTCGGCTGTGGTGGTGTGCTCGAGGATCTCCGTCCCGCTGCGCTCGGCGCGGTGCAGGATGTTGCCACGCTTGTCGCGGGAGGCGACCAGCTGCACCCAGCCGACGCCTGCGAGATCCTGCCCCCGCGTCCCGGCGGGGACGGTGGCGCGGTAGGAGACGAGCACCGAGGCGGTGGGCTTGATGCGCACCCGGTCCAAGGTGATCTCGCGCCCCAGCAGGGTGGACAGCTGCTCGGGTTCCAGCAGCACGGCGGCTCCGGGCAGGCGGGCGTGGTCGCTGAGAAGCTGCAGCGGAGTGGCGGTCATGGTCATCACCGGATCTCCTGTCCCTTCGGCTGTGGGGCGTCGAGGGCCTGTTCCGCGGCGCGCTGCTCGACGATCCAGCGCGAGTAGTGGGAGTCCGGATCGGCGGCGAGCTGCGCCGGGGTGCCGTCCTCGAGGATCCGGCCGTCCTCGAGCCAGAGCACCCGGTCCAGCCCGGCCACGGTGGTGGCGTCATGGGTGATGGAGATCGTGGTGCGGGAACGGGCGAGCTCGCGCAGCGACTCGTTGACCTGGGCCTTCGCGGCCGGGTCGAGGCCGGTCGTCGCTTCATCCAGCACCACCACCGGGGCACGGCGGATCATGGCGCGGGCGATCGCGATGCGCTGGCGCTGACCGCCGGAGAGGGTGTCGCCCCGGTTGCCGAGCACGGTGTCGTAGCCCTCCGGCAGGCCCACGATGAAGTCGTGCGCACCGGCGCGGCGGGCGGCCTCCTCGATCTCGGCAGGCGTGGCGTCGCGCCTGCCGAAGCGGATGTTCTCGCGCACGGACTCGGTGAACAGCACCGACTCCTGCGGGAGGATCGCCACGTGGCGGCGCAGATCGGAGAGGCTCACCGAGCGGGTGTCGTAGCCTCCGATCCGGATCCGTCCCTCCTGCGGCTCGTTCAGACGCAGCAGGTAGGAGACCAGCGTCGACTTCCCGCCGCCGGAAGGGCCGAGGATCCCGAGGTGCTGACCGGCGGGGATCCTCAGGTCCAGGTCCTTGAAGAGGGGGCGGCCGTGACCGTCGGGCGAGGTGATCGAGGAGAACTCGACGGTGCCGCGCACGTGGCGCATCGGCACCGGGCGCTCGGGGTCGGCGATCTCGATCTCCTCGTCCATGAGGTCGGCGATGCGCTCCCCGGAGGCGGAGGCGCGGGCGATCCGGCCGGTGTACTTGGCCATGTCGCGCAGCGGCTTCATCGCGATCTTCAGGTAGGTCAGGAAGAGCACCATGTCGCCGGGGCTCATCACCCCGCGCAGCACCTGCAGGCTGCCGACGACCAGCACGGTGCCCTGTGCGATGCCCACCAGCACGTCGGTGGCGCGCTCGAGGCCGGCGGCCAACTTCTTGGCCTTCACCCCGGCCTTCATCGCCTTCTCGTTGCCGCCGGCGAACTCGTGGGCGACGGTCTTCTCCAGGCCGTAGGACTGGACCACGCGGATCGCGCCGAGCGCCTCGGCGGCGGCGCCCACCAGGGAGCCCTCGCCCTTGCGGGTGCTGCGGGAGGCGCGCACGATCTTCGGGGAGGAGCGGCGGGACAGCAGCAGGTAGATCAGGCCCGTGGCGATCACGATGCCGGAGAGGAAGGGATCCAGGATCACCATCACCACCAGCAGCACGGCGAGGGTGATGACGTTGCCGATCAGCGGCAGCCCCGCGGTGACCGCGACGTCCTGCAGCCTCCCCACGTCCCCTACGAGGCGCTGTGAGGTGTCTCCGATGGAGGCGCGCGAGTGGTATCGCAGCGACAGCGCCTGGATGTGGTCGAAGACGCGGGTGCGCAGCTCGGTGGCGATGCGCGCGCCGACCTTCGCGAAGGAGACGGTGGCGAGGTAGTTCGAGCCCGCACGGCCAGCGATGATCACGGCCAGGCCCAGCGCCGCGGCGATCACCGTCTGCTCGATGTTCAGGCCGAAGGGTGAGGCGTCCGAGGGCAGGTCAGCGCCGAGCGCCGAGGTCACGGCGTCCACCGCGTACTTCAGCGGCCAGGGCTCGAGCACCCGGAAGGCGACGTCGAGCAACAGCCCGATCATGCCGACCAGGCACAGCAGCAGGTGGCGCGGCAGGTGCGGGCGCACCACCTGGAGGGTGCGGCGCAGGGCCGAGGGATCCAGGCGCTCCTTCTTCGGCACCGCCGAGGTGCCCAGGAGGCGGCGCAGCAGGGGCGTGCGTTCGCTGCGAGGTGCGGGATCGTGCGGGGCGGGGTCGCGCGGTGCGGGGTCGCGCTGGTCGATCCCGGTGCGCGAGGTGCCGATGGCCATCAGGCACCCACCTCGGCCAGGCTCGCAACCTGAGCGGGGCTCGCAGCCAGGGCCGGACTCCGTGCCTCTGCCGGGCTCGCAGCCTCCACCTGGCGCAGCAGCTCACGGCAGCGGATCTTCCAGTCGTGCTCGCGCACGGCCGTCTCGCGGGAGCTCCTGGCGAGGTGGGCGCGGTGGGCAGGGTCGGCGGCCAGCTCGTCGAGGGCGGCGGCGAGCTCGTCCACGTCCCCGGGCGCCACCAGCACGCCCAGCTCGCCCTGGCCGAGCAGCGCCGGGATGGTGCCGATCGCGGAGGCGACCGTGGGCAGTCCCGCTGCGAGGTACTCGTAGACCTTCAGCGGGGAGAAGTAGTGCTCCCCGGCCGGGTAGGGGGCGGTGGCGATGTCCAGCTCGTGGAGGATCTCGGGCACCAGCTCGGGAGCGACGGCGCCGCGGAAGCGGACCCTCCCTGCGATGCCGAGCTCGGCGGCGAGCTGCTCGAGCTCCTCCTGCTGCGGGCCGGTGCCGCAGATGTCCAGGCGCAGGTTCTCGCGGGTGCGGGCGAAGGCACGCAGCAGCACATCGGTGCCATGCCAGGGCTTCAGGGTGCCCACGAAGCCGACGGTGACCGGCGCCTCCGGGCCCGGCGCGGTGACGGGGCGGCTGCCGGGGGTGATGCGGCGGGTGTTCACGCCGTTGGGGGTGACGACCACGCGGGCCGGGTCGGCGCCCTCGTCCAGGGTCCACTGCGCCACGGCCTCGCTCACGCAGGAGACGAGGGTCACGCCGCGCAGCTGGCGCCGGGTCGCGGCGAGCGCCCCGGCCTCATCGGCCAGGCTCCGGTGCTGGCGCTGCTCGGCGATCAGCGGCGCGTTGACCTCGAGGATCGAGGGAATCGGGGTGACCGGGGCGGTCGCGGTGATCGCGGGAATCGGGGTGGTTGCCGGGCCTGCAGGTGTCGAGAGCCGGGCGGCGGTGTCGGAGAACAGGGAGTAGCGCTCATAGACCAGGTCGAAGCCGCCGGCGGCGATCTCCTCGGCGATCGCGGCGGAGGCGGCGGCGACGGCCTGTTCACGCTCCGCGCCGCTGCCCTTGGGCAGGCGGTGGCGGCGCACCTCGAGGTCGGCGAGGTCGGCGGGGATGTCGTCGTTCACGCGGGTGCAGAAGACGGTCACCTCGTGGCCGTCGGCCCGGAATGCGCGGATGACCTCCTGGACGTGCACGGAGGCTCCCTTGGTGCCGAACACTCCGATGCCGGGGTCGAGCAGGGCGTAGGCGATCCTCATGACAGGGTCCTTCCGGCGGGGGCGATCGGCTGGGCGGCCGACGGGGCAGCGGCGGGCGAGAGCGCCTGCGTGGCCCGCTGCAGCGCAGGCAGCTCGATCGGCTGGGTGAGGATGTTGCGATGCGCGGAGCACTCGGCGAGGGCGCGCAGTCGGCGGGCCTGGGAGCGGGAGTCGTACTCCGCGGCGACCAGCTCCCGGGCGGCGTCGGTGAGGGCGAGCCGGTCGGTGGCGGGATCCAGCGCCTCGCGGACGGCGTCAACCAGTGCGGTCGTGTCCCCGGTGGGGACCAGCCAGCCGGTGCGGCCGTCGATGATCACCTCGCCGACGGCGGTGACGGAGGCCGCTACGCACGGGATGCCGGTGGCCATGGCCTCGAGCAGCACGGTGGGCAGCCCGTCGGCATTGCCGTCGGCCCCGATCACGAAGGGGGCCACGAACAGGTCGGCCACGTCCAGCAGATGGCGCACCTCCTCCTGGGTGCGCGGTCCCAGCATTCGCACCTGCTGCTGGAGTCCGAGCTCGTCGATCTTCGCGGCCAGCTCATCGCGCAGCGGGCCGTCGCCGACGATCTCGGCGCGCACCTCGCGGCCCTCCTCGCGCAGGGCGCGGACGACGTCGATCAGCTGGTCGAAGCCCTTCTTCTCGACCAGGCGCCCCACCCCGAGCAGGAGCGGCACCTCGGCGAGGCCTGTGCGGCCGCGGTAGGGGAAGCGCTCGAGCTCGAGCCCGTTGCGCACCAGCTCCAGCCGGGCGGTGTCCTGGGCGCCGAAGCGTGAGTGCAGGTGGCGGCGGTTGTACTCGCTGATGGTGACGGCGTGGTCCGCGTCGCGCAGCTTCCGGGCGAGGTCCTCGTCCTCCACATCGCGGTGGAAGATGTCCTTGGCATGGGCGGTGAAGGAGTAGGGCAGGTCCGTGAGCAGGCCGGCCAGGCGCGCGACCGTGGTCGCCATCGAGGCGAAGTGGGCGTGGAGGTGGCTCACGCCGTACTCGCGGGCGAGCATCGCGACGGCGAGCGCCTGCTCGGCGTCGTCCACTCCGGCGCGGACCAGCTCTCCGAGCTGCGCGGACAGTCCGGGGGCGAGCTCCGGATCGGCCATCGCCGCGCCCCACACCTCCCAGAGGCGGCGCGGGCTCGAGGAGCGGCCCACCTGGATGACGGGGGCCTGGACCCGGGCGAGCTCGGGGTGGAAGCGGGCATCGATCGGGGGGCGCAGGGAGAAGATCACGATCTCCTCGCCGGCGGCCTCGCGGGCCAGGATCTCCGAGACGATGAACGTCTCCGAGAAGCGGGGGTACATCTTCAGGACGTAGGCGATGCGGTGGGGATTCTCAACCGACATGGCGGGACACCTCCGGGTGGGCGGGGACGGAAGCGGGCAGGAGCTGGGCGGCCAGAAGCGGGGTTGGCAGAAGCTGGGCGGCGAGGTGGGCGACGATGGCGAGCCCGCCGAGGTCGATGTGGCCGCGGTCGGTGCGGCCGGTGACCGAGCGGCGCCACCAGGCAGAGATGTCCTCGCTGGTCAGGGTCTCGGGGTCGCAGGTCTCGACGGCGCCGACGGCGGCGAGGGCCTGGGCGCGGCGCGGCTGTTCCTGGCGGCGGCGGTGGCGGGGCACGACGAGGGCGGGGGTGTCGGTCGCCATGACCTCGGCCATCGTGTTGTAGCCGCCCATGCACACCACCGAGACGGCCTCGGCGATCAGCTCGGGGACGTCCGCGGCGCTGCGGATCACGGTGGTGGCCTCGCTCGTGGCTGTGGCCAGCGCACGGATCTCGGCGATCTCCTGCTCGGGCATCTGCGGCCCGGTGATCAGCAGGTGCTGATGCCCTTTCGGAAGCTGCGCACTCGCGGCGAGGCGGGCGAGCTCCGCGCCGTCGGAGCCGCCGCCGAGGACGGTGAGGACGTACGGAGGGGGCGGCTTCGGCGAGGTGCGGCCGGGGGTCGCCGGGCGGGCGGCGGGTCGGCCGTGGGAGAGATAGCCGGTGGGGGTGGCCAGTCGCGCGAGTGCAGGCGGCAGCTCGCCGGTCAGGCGCGGGTCGTAGACGTGGTGGTCGCCGTAGACCCAGACCGCATCGAGGTAGGAGGCCACGTGTTCGGCGCCGCCGAGGGCCTCCCATTCGGCGCTGGCGACCCGCGGAGAGTCGAGCACCTCCCGCAGGCCCAGCACGGTGGCGGTGCCGCAGGCACGGAGGTTCGCGAGCACGGGCTCGAGTTCGCCGTCGATGCCGAAGGGGTGGCGGTCGGCGATGAACAGGTCCGGCTTCAGAGCGGTCAGCGCCGCGTCGATGGTGGCGCTGCGCAGGTCCCGCAGGGCATCCGGTTCCATGCCGAGGCGGCGCGGGCCGTACCCGCTGCGGGTGCGGGTCATCCCGGGCAGCACCAGCCAGTCCCAGCCCTCGGGCAGCGGGTCGCGGCCGGCGTCCGGATGGCCGGCGATCAGCAGACCGCTGACGCCGCCGCCGGTCAGCGCCGGCAGCTGCTCGGCGAGCGCATAGGCGAGGGCGCGGTTGCGGCGGGCATGGCCCAGTCCCACGGAATCGTGGGAGTACAGCGCGATCGTGGTGTCCATCGGACTCTCCTGCTCGTTCGGTGACGATCAGAAGGATGCCGAGCGGCCATGAGGAGTCGATGAGTCGTCGATGAGGAGGCTCTCATCCCGTAGAAGTGCTCGCCGACCTGAGGCGATGACCAGGTCTGTCAGGCGGAGGTGAGGGTTCTGCCGGGCATCGGAGTCGGGGCCACGGCCGGGCCGACCGGGCCGAGGGCCGGGTGCGCGGTCGGTTCCGGAGTCGAGGTCGCCGTCTGCGTCGGGGTCGTCGCCTGCGCCGGGGCGGAGCGGCCCAGTGCCCGCAGCTCCCAGCCGGCCGCTGCCCAGCGCCGGGGCTCGAGCACGGTGCGGCCATCGAGCATGTGCGGTGCGGCGACGAGCTCAGCGGCCCAGGTCGGGTCGAGGTCGCGGTACTCGCGCCATTCGGTGAGCAGCAGCGTCAGCTCCGCGCCACGCAGTGCGGCGGCCAGCTCCGCCTCCACGGTCAGGCCCGGCACCCGCTGGGCGGCGTTGGCGAGGGCCTGCGGATCGGTGACCGTGACGCGCGCTCCCGCCTGCATCAGCCGGTCGGCGACATCGAGGGCCGGGGAGTCGCGCACATCATCGCTGTCGGGCTTGAAGGCTGCGCCGAGCACGGTGATCCGTCGGCCCTCGACCCCGCCGAGCATCTCGCCGGCGAGCTCGACGGTCCGGGCCCGGCGACGCTCATTGATCAGGTCCACCTCGCGCAGGAAACCGAGGGCCTCCCCCACACCGTGCTCCTCGGCGCTGGCGATGAAGGCACGGATGTCCTTGGGCAGGCAGCCGCCGCCGAACCCCACCCCGGCGCGCAGGAACTTCGCCCCGATACGGTCATCCATCCCGATCGCCCGAGCCACGTCGGCGACATCCCCGCCTACGGCCTCGCACATCTCGGCGATCGCGTTGATGAAGGAGATCTTGGTGGCCAGGAAGGCGTTGGCGGAGGCCTTGACCAGTTCGGCGGTCTCATACCCCATCACCAGGCGGGGCACCCCGGCCGCGAGCAGCGCGGCGTAGACCGCGTCGAGCATCGCGATCACCGCCTCGGCCTGCGGCCCCTCGGGCTCGCGCAGCCCGTAGACGAGCCGGTCCGGCTCCAGGGTGTCCTGCACCGCGAAGCCCTCGCGCAGGAACTCGGGGTTCCACAGCAGCTGCACGCCCTCGACCTGCTCGACCTGATCGGAGAGCCGACGGGCGGTGCCGGCGGGGACGGTGGACTTGCCCACCACCAGCGTCGGTGCGCCTCCACGAGCCGCGAGCACCTCGCGCAGGGAGTCGATGGCGGATTCAAGATGAGAGAGGTCCGCGCCGAAGCCGTCCTTGCGCTGTGGGGTGCCCAGGCCCAGGAAGTGCACCTCGGCGGGCTCGAGCTCCGCGTAGTCCGTGGTGAAGCGCAGCCTGCCACTGCGCAGCCCCCGGCGCAGGATCTCCTCGAAGCCCGGTTCGTGGAAGGGCGCTCGCCCTGCCTGGAGGGCGGCGATGCGGTCGGCGTCGATGTCCAGGCCGATCACCTCGTGGCCCAGCTCGGCCATGGCGGCCGCATGCACCGCTCCGAGGTACCCCACTCCGATCACGGAGATCACCATCAGCGTCGCTCCCTCCTCGCTGACCCCGAGCGGGCCAGGCCCTGTATGCACCGTGGCAGGCGCAGGTGACGTCGAGGTGACGTGGCGATGGAAGGCAGGGAAGGAGCTGGAGTCAGCGGGAGGTGTCGCCCGTGGCGCGCATCCACGCCGCCAGCCAGGAGTCCGGGTCCTCGGCGAGCTGCCCGGGGGCGCCGTCCTCGGCGAGCACGCCGCTCTCGAAGCACAGCACCCGGTCGGCATCGAGAACCGACTGCGGCTGGTCGCTGCTGACCAGAGCGGTGCGTCCGGCGGTGAGGGAGTCCAGGGCGCGATGCACCGATTCGTGGTCGGCCGGGTCCAGCTCGGCATCGGCGCCGTCGAGCAGCACCACCGTGGCGTCACGCAGCAGCGCCCGGGTGATCGCGATCCGACGACGCTGCCCATCAGTCAGCGCAGCACCTCGGCGGGCGAGGAGGGTGTCGTACCCCTCGGGCAGCAGGGTGATGAACTCATCGGCGCCACTGCGGCGAGCGGCCTCGACGACCTCGTCGTCGGTGGCGTCAGGCCTGCCCACCCGGATGTTCTCCCGCACGGTCTCGCTGAACAGCGCCGATCCGCGCTGCACCACGGACAGTGCGCTGCGCAGATCCGCCAGGGCGAGGGTGCGGGTGTCGTAGCGATCCAGCAGCACCCGCCCGCTGTCGGGCTGGTCCAACCGCAGCAGATAGGACAGGAGCGCGGAGGCCTCGGTGCCGTCGCGCCCCACCAGGGCCACGTGCTGACCGGCCGGGATGATCAGCGAGATGTTCTCGAACAGCGGGCCCCGCGGCCCAGCGGTGCTGAGCGCCGAGTACACCACCTCTCCGCGCAGCGCGCCGAGGGCCTGGGGGCGAGCGGGCTCGGAGATCACCGCACGATGCTCGAGCAGCGCCCAGATCCGGTCCCCGGCGGCAGCGATGGCTCGCAGCCCGGTCGAGTGGTGGACGATCTCGCGGGCCAGGACCACCGCGATCAGCACAGCGGCGATCACCATCGTCAGCTCGCCGGGGGTCATGGTGCCGGCGTTCATGCGCCAGCCGCCCAGGAGCAGCGCTGCGCCGACGCCCAGCCCGGCGATCAGCTCGCCGAGGAAGTCGCCGACGGCGCTGCTGCGACGGGCGACAGCGTGCGAGCGGGCGGAGCGACCGCCGAGCTCGGCGAGGCTGCGCTGAGCCCGCTGTTCGAGCCCATAGGACTGGATGGTGCGGGTGGAGGCGAGCAGCTCGTGGGCCGTCTCGGCGAGGCGTGCCCCGTCGGCTTCGGCAGCCGTCTCCTTCCGTCGCTGCGCGGACTGGGCAATCCGCGCCACCAGTGCGTAGAGCCCCGCGGTGACCAGCACGATCGCCGCGGCGATCGGTTCCACGACCAGCATCATCACGGTCAGCGATGCCAGTGCCAGCAGGCCTGCTGCGAGGCGCGGACCGGTGTGCGCGACCAGGTCGCGCAGTCGTGCCACGTCCTCGGTCAGCAGGGAGCCGGTGCGGCCGAGGCCTTCGCCGTCGCGCCCAGGGCCGAGCAAATGGACATGACCGAGCAGGCGACCGCGCAGTGCGGTGGCGACGTGCCCGCCGATCCGGTGCAGGGCGCCGACCGCGAGGGCACGGAATCCTGCCTGCAGGGCCACCAGGGCAGCCAGCGCTCCGGCGGCGAGCAGCAGAGCGGTGACGGGGTCGCCCCCGATGCCGGTGGGGGCAGTGGAGCCGGCGCCGGCCGCAGCGAGCGCGGCATCGATCGAGTATTTGAGCGGGAAGGGCAGGGCGACGAGAGTCCAGATGCTCAGCACCAGGGCGCCCAGGCCGACGATCAGCGTCGAGCGGTGGGCCTGCAGATCGGGGAGCACGAGGTCGAGGGCGGCGCCGAGGGTGCCGGCTCGCCGGGCCTGGTCTGCGGTGGGCGCGGGGTCCGTGGTGGACGCGGGATCCGCGGTGGGCGCGGGATCCGCGGTGGACGCGGGATCCGCGGTGGGCGCGGGATCCAGCGTCAGCGTGGGCCGCGGCGGAGCCTGAGTCTCGACGAGGCTCGGCGACTGCCCGGCAGGTTCACGCACCGGCTCTGGCTCCGGCAGGGACTCAGGCCCGGCCACGGGCTCGGGCTCCGCAATCGGCTCCGACACACGCACTGGCGCTGGCTCGGGCTCGGGCTCGGGCATTGGTTCAGTATCGGACTCGGGCTCGGGCTCGGGCATTGGTTCAGTATCGGACTCCGGCTCGGGCACGAACTCGAACTCCGGCTCCGGCTCCGGCTCCGGCTCCGGTGCAGCAGCATCGCGGATGACCTGCCACCGCTCCGCTGATTCGGGGTCCTCGGGACTGACTGCCACCGGCTCCCCACGCGACTCGGGGCCGGGGCCGGGTGGGAGAACCGGGATCTCGTGGGTGGACGGCGTCGGCTCACCCGCTGGGTCCTGGACCCAGAGGTCAGCGGGAATAGCGTCCTCCGCTGCGGGGCGCGATACCTCCTCGACCGCGAGGTGCGGCGACCTCTCCCCCGCGGAGTCGCGGGCTGCGGGACGTCGGAACGGACGTGCCGTGGCACGGGGCGCTCGTCGCAGCCGGACCCCGCGCAGGGACGGAGAGGTGGGGCTGTGCGGAGTCGCCTCTGCCGCGCTGGTGTTGGCATCGACGTCGGCACCGGCGGGATCGTCGGCCGGAGCAGCCGGCTTCAGGAGTTCGAACCTTCCTGGTGCGGCCGCGTGCACGGTCTCATCCGCCGCGCCCGGCGCATCCCAGGCATCCCGCGCCAGCTCATCCGACCAGGTCGGCGGTGCGGTGCGACGTTTCGGGGAGCCGATCTCGATCCATGCGGGCTCTGCGGCCGTCTGCTCGGTGTCCCTGGCGTTCCGGAGGGGGACGTCGGGGGTGGCGTTCGTGCTCATGCGCTCTGCTCCTCCTGGCATCGCTGGGCAGCCCGGCAGGTCACAGCGACTGCGGGGCTGTGGTGCGGGGCGCGGTGGTTCACGGTGGTCATGGCGGTCCTGAGAACGTCGGGTAGCGATGCCCGGAGGCACGGACCGGGGCGGGAGGCGCTCCAGTCTGTCATCGTCCGTGGCAGTGCCCATGCTGGACGGGCTCGGTGAACCCCAGGTGAGACGATGATGAGGACTTCCTCAGTCTGCGCCAGGAGCGGAAGCGCCCACCCCACCCCGTCTCGCCCCGCCCTTTCGAGGGCCCGCGCAGTAGAATTTTCAAGGAAAGTGGTGGCCGTGTCACCACCCCCGAACCGCTGACGGAGGATCCCGATGACCCAGAGCCCTGAGAGCCGGACCGCACCGAGCGAGCCCACCGAGCCGCTGATCACGATCGACGTATGGACCGACGTGGTGTGCCCGTGGTGCTACATCGGCGAGTCCCGCCTGCACGATGCGATCGAGGCGGAGGGCCTCAGCGACCAGGTCCACGTGCGCGCCCACTCCTTCGAGCTGGATCCGACCTCGCCCACCGACAGCGTGAAGGACAACATCGCCCACCTGGTCGAGGCCAAGGGCATGGACGAGGCGAAGGTGCGCGAGATGGAGGCGCAGATCCAGGAGATGGCCCAGGAGATGGGCCGCGAGTACGTCACCGGGCGGCCGATGGCGAACACCCGCGGCGTGCACCGCGTCATGCAGGCCATCGGCGAGGCGCACGGCATCGACGCGGCGACGGACTTCTTCATGCAGCTCCAGCGCGGCTACTTCACCGGCACCATGAACCCGTTCGAGACCGAGACCGTGATCGCCCGCGCCGTCGAGGCGGGCCTGGACGAGCAGGCCGCCCGCGCCGCGCATGCCGGCGAGACGCACGATGACAAGGTCGAGGCAGAGGTGCGCGAGGCCGCGTCGATGGGCGCGCGCGGTGTGCCGTTCTTCCTGTTCAACGACAAGTACACCGCCCCCGGGGCACTCCCCACGGAGTCCTTCCGTCAGGCGCTGCGGCAGATCGCCGACGAGGCCCGGGCCGAGCGGGCCCAGGCATGAGCAGCATGCAGCACGGCACCGGCAGCACGGCCGACGGGGCCGACGCGACAAGGGACTGCGCCGCGGCGACGGCGGAGGCTGCACTCGCGGCACCTGCGGCGGAGACGACCGATGCCCCCGTCGCGCTGACCTCACTCACCTCCCTGCTGGGCGGGACGATCCAGGGCGGGACGAGCTGCGAGGTGGACGGCACCTGCGACTAGCGCGACCAGGCCAGCGTGAGCTCGACGCTCACCCGCACCCAGCCGCACGAAGCCGCACAGAAGAAGGGACGCCCGGATGCGCCACTGGGGCGCGTCCGGGCGTTCCTCTGTCCTCGCTGATCAGCGGGCGAGCAGCTCCTCGGTGCTGGTGCCGGGCAGGCTGAGGGTGACCGGAGTCCCCCAGGGGTCCTGGACCGAGATGGAGCGGCCGTCGTCGGCGAATCCGATGCCCGCCCTGGTGAGGCGTGCGGTCAGCGCGTCGAGGTCCACCCGGGCCGGGAGGGTGATGGCGACGTCGGCCAGCCCCAGGCCTGCGGCGCGCGGACCGGCACCGCGGCTGTTCCAGGTGTTCATCGCGACGTGGTGGTGGTATCCGCCGGCCGCGGCGAACAGGGCGCCGGGATGGTTGCCCGCGGTGACCTCGAAGCCGAGGGTGTCGATGTAGAACCGGCGTGCGGCCTCCACGTCACCGACCTGCAGGTGCACGTGGCCGACGATTCCCGGGCGGATCCCCGGATCGGCCTGGACGTCCTCGGTGAGGTGCTCACCGAGATACTTCTGCGGGTCGATGAACAGGGAGTCCATGGCGACTTCGCCGTTGTTCCACTGCCACTGGTCGCGGGGGCGGTCCCAGTACAGCTCGATGCCGTTCCCCTCGGGGTCGGCGAAGTAGAAGGCCTCGGAGACGAGGTGGTCGCCGGTGCCTGCGAAGCGGGAGTGGGGATCCTGGGCGGCACGCAGCACGGTGCCGGCGAGCGCAGTCTGGTCCTCGAAGAGAAAGGCGGTATGGAACAGTCCGGCCTGGCCGGGGTCCACGGCGGGCAGACCGGGGGTGGCCACCAGCCGCACGAAGGGGACGTCCCCGCGGCCGAGGATGCGGTGGACCTCGCCGTCCACCCGCGCTCGCTCCTCGATCGGGCTCAGCGCGAGGGCGTTCTCGTAGTAGGAGCTCATCAGCTCGATGTCACCGACGCGCAAGGTGACGGCGTCCATCGCGAGATCACCGGAAAGGTGCCGCTCATCCACTGCGTCGCTCTCCGTGCCGGTGGCGGTGAGGGGGGAGGAGATCATGGCGATCCTTTCGATCGAGGGGTCGATGGATCCATCATCCCCCGAGTTGGTAGAAAATTCAACCAGAGCGGACTGTGGAGTGGCTCATGGGCGATGACCTGAGCGGCACGCCGGGCTGTGGCGCGAGATGCAGAGGCGGGCGGCAGGCGCCGGTGCGGGCGCTCGCGCGGACGTTCGCGCGGACGCTCGTGGAGGCCCTCCGGAAAGGGTTCAGGGCGGTGAGCTCAGCTCACCGCCCTGTCCCCAAGTCTGCTCTCCCCTGCCGACTCGGGGCCCTCCCGACCTCGACCCTCGAGATGCTCGAGGGGAGGCGTGGGCTCCACGATAGGCGGCCCGACGATACTTGTTCCGGGACCTAGTTCCCTCGCTGTGGAGGCTCACACCACCGACTGGAACGAACGTTCCTGCTGGTCACACCTTCGCATCAAGGGTCCGAGTCGAGCCCGCAGACCCGGGGAACGGCCGGTTCCCGCTCCCTCAGGCGGGCGTCCCGGTCACGTCCGGACGCGCCGCATGAGCCGCGGCGAGCTGCTCCGCCCGCTCGAGGAGCGCGGCGCGGGAGCCCGCGGTGGTGGCGACGTCGCGGATCACCCAGGCCATCGCCACTGCGGCGTCGTCCATCAGCCGGTAGCCCTCCACGGAGGCGGCATGACCCGCGAATTCACGGGTGTGCAGCGCTCCCCCGGCACCGCTGATGCCGACGAAGGGGTGGAGGCCGGGCACCCGCTGCGTCACGTTGCCCATGTCGGTCGAGGCGGCCATGACACCGAGCGAGCCGTTCAGCGGCCGGCCGAGTCGCTCCATCGCCGCATTCCAGGCGGCCCCCAGCACCTCATCCTGGCGCAGCGGCTCGTAGACGGGCTCGGTCTGCTCGATCTCGAGGCTGGCGCCGGTCGCGACCGCACCCGCCTCGAGGCAGGCGAACAGCTGGTCGCGCAGCGCTTCGAACTCGGGCATCGTCAGCGCCCGGCATTCGAAGTCGACCACGGCGGTCTCGGGGACGATGTTCGTGACCCCGGACTGCTGCGGAACCAGGGCCAGGCGCTGGCCGTCCTTGATCCGCTGGCGCAGCAGACCGGCCGCGACCTGCGCGACCACCGCGGCGTCATTGGCGTTGATGCCGTCGGTGGGATTGGCGGCGGCGTGAGCGCCGCGACCGGTGTAGGTGGCGCGCCAGCGGCCGACGGCCTGGCTGGTCGAGCCCAGCACGTCATAGGTGTCCGTGTGCGGAGTGGGGTGGCTCATCAGTGACAGGTGCACACCGTCGAAGATGCCGCGCTCGATGAGCAGCTGCTTGCCTCCTCCGTGCTCCTCCGCGGGGGTGCCGATCACCTGCAGCGTCACGTCCAGCGTGGGGACGAGCTCCGCGAGTGCCAGCGCGGCACCGAGCGAGGCGCCGGCGATAAGATTGTGCCCGCAGCCGTGGCCGATCCCCGGCAGCGCGTCGTACTCGACGCACAGCGCGGCCACCAGGGAGCCGGAGCCGAGGGTGGCACGGAAGGCCGTGGGCAACTCGGCGATACCCCGCTCGACGGTGAAACCGGCCTCCTCGAGGAGTCCGGCGCAGCGGTCGTGGGCGCGGCGCTCCTCGAAGGCGGTCTCCGGATCCGCGTGGATCGCGCGGGCGAGGGCATGGACCTGCTCGCGCTGGGCGCCGTAGGCGGCGGCGAGGGTGTCCTCGGCGAGGTCTGGCTGGGGGGTGGTGGCGTCATCAGTCACCCGCTGATCCTGCCATGATGCCCGCCCAGGCGGGCGCGCTCGGAGCGCGCCGCTCGGGCTGGAGCGTCAGAGGGCCAGAGCCAAAGGGCCACGGTCAGAGGGTCAGCGGGTCACGGTCAGCGGGTCAGCGGGTCAGCGGGTCAGCGGGTCAGCGGGTCAGCGGGTCAGCGGGCCAGGGTCAGCGGGCCAGGGTCAGCAGGCCGGACGCTCAGAAGGCCGCAATTACACCCCGATCACGGGGACGACGCCGCAGCTGCGGCCTCAGTCGCCGTTGCGCAGCAGCGGCGGCACCAGGTAGCTGCCCTGACCCGCGCAGTAGAGGCGCGCCGGGCGCCCCCCGGTGGGTGCGGCATGCCGGTCCAGCTCCACGAGGAAGCCGTCGGTGCGGGTGGCCTTGCGGTGGAAGTTGCCAGCATCCAGGGTGGTCCCCCAGACGCTCTCGTAGACCCCGCGCAGCTGCGAGACCGTGAACTCCTCAGGCAGGAAGGTGACGGCCAGGGTGGTGTACTCCAGCTTGCTGCGCGCCCGTTCGATCGAGGATTCGAGCACGGCGGCGTGGTCGAAGGCCAGCGTGACCTCGCCGAGGTCCTCGAGCGCCCACCAGCGGGCATCGGCCACGTCATCGCCGCGACGGGGATCCGGGAGATCCGCGCCGAGCGCCATGAAGGACACCGAGACGACGTGGCCGCGGGGGTCACGCCCGGGGGTGCCGAAGGTCCGCACCTGCTCGAGATGGACGGCGCCGCTGCCGAGCGAGGCCTCATCGGACAGCACCCGGTAAGCGGCCGCATCGAGATCCTCGCCGTGCTGGATGAATCCGCCGGGAAGCGCCCAGGCACCTCGGTGGGGCTCGTCCTCGCGCTGGATCAGCAGCACGTTCAGCACGCCGTCCCGGAGGGTCAGGACGGTGAGGTCGACGGCGACGTGGATCTCGGATGCGGTGGGAGCCATGTGTCCAGATTAAGCATAGTTATGGTCAGATTGACTTCAACTGCAAGGCGACTCACAGGTAGCCACCGCACGGTCGGCCTCCGAGCTCCGGCACCGAGTTCAGTCCACCGCGGAGCTCAGTCGGTGAGCCAGCGGTCCCACTTCTCCGCGCGGTGCTCGGCCTCCACGATGCGCACGGTGCCGGAGGTGGAGCGCATGACGATCGACTCGGTGACGATGCGGTCTCCTCGGTATCGCACGCCGCGCAGCAGGTCGCCATCGGTGATGCCGGTGGCCGCGAAGTAGCAGTTATCCGTCGCGACCAGGTCATCTGTGGTCAGCACGCGGTCGAGATCGTGCCCGGCGTCGATCGCCTTCTGCTTCTCGTCATCGTCGATCGGGGCCAGCCGGCCCTGGATCATGCCGCCGGTGGCCTTGACCGCGCAGGCGGCGATGATGCCCTCCGGGGTGCCTCCGGTGCCCAGCAGCATGTCGACGCCGGCGCCGCGGGCCGCCGCGATGGCCCCTGCCACGTCGCCGTCCATGATGAACTTGACGCGCGCCCCGGCCGCCCTGATCTGCTCGACCAGCGGTTCGTGCCGCGGCCGCTCGAGGACGCACACGGTGACCTGGTTGACCGGCTTGCCGAGCGCCTTGGCGACCAGCTTGATGTTCTGCTCGATCGGGAGCCGGAGGTCCACGAACTCCGCGGCCTCCGGGCCCACCACCATCTTCTCCATGTAGAACACGGCCGAGGGGTCGTACATGCTCCCCTTCTCGGCGACCGCGAACACCGCGAGCGCGTTGTTATAGCCCAGCGCGGTCAGTCGGGTGCCGTCGATCGGATCCACCGCGACGTCGACATCCGGGCCGGTGCCGTCGCCCACGGACTCACCGTTGAAGAGCATGGGGGCCTCGTCCTTCTCCCCCTCGCCGATGACGACGGTGCCGTTCATCTGCACGGTGTCCATGAAGGAGCGCATCGCGTCGACCGCTGCGCCGTCGGCCCGGTTCTTGTCCCCCGCACCGACCCAGCGCGCTCCGGCGATGGCGGCCGCCTCGGTCACCCGGACGAGTTCAAGGGCGAGGTTGCGGTCGGGAGCATTGGAGGCGGGGGTGATCATGAGGTCTCCTCGTCGTCGAGTTCAGGGCGATGTCATGGCCCGAACCTGCCGTCTCGACAGGCCGAGCGGTGCC
The DNA here is from genome assembly GCF_052095815.1 of Brachybacterium sp. Classification (NCBI taxonomy): domain Bacteria; kingdom Bacillati; phylum Actinomycetota; class Actinomycetes; order Micrococcales; family Dermabacteraceae; genus Brachybacterium; species Brachybacterium sp. The sequence goes on from NZ_JBQDLF010000019.1 coordinate 41,436, forward strand.
TGACGTGCTCCTCGGACTCTACCCGGAGCGGAGTGCGCGCGAGGAGACTCGGGGCCCCTCGCCCTCAGGCGGTGACGGACTCCCGCTCCGCTGCCACGGTGCGGTCCTTGAGGGCTGCGCGCAGGGAGACGAACAGGGCGAACAGTCCCACGGTGAGGATGATGTGCCCGAGGCCCGCGATGCCGGGGATCGCGGCGGTGGTGGTCGCGGGGTCCTGGCCGTCGAGGGTGAGGATGCCGCGCACGGCCTGCATCACCACGGTGAGCAGCAGGCCGATGTTGTAGGTCCAGTAGAATACCGTGAAGGAGCGGCGGCCGGTGAGGGAGAAGACCGCGTCCAGAGCCAGCACGATCAGGAAGACCAGCATCCCCAGCGCTAGGAAGTGGGTGTGGAGGGTGCTGAGCTGGGTGTCGACCCCGAGAGCGTCGGTGGCCTTGGTGTACTCGCGGTAGAAGAGGCCGGAGGCGACGCCGAGGATCATGTAGACGAATGAGGTGCTGAGCAGTCGGTTCATGTCATCAACACTAGAAAGCGTGCCGAGTCCTGTGATCGGCCAAAGGGTTGATCTGCGCTGGTCCGTGCAGGACGGCGCCCGCCGTCCCCGACAGTGCGGGGGCGACGGGCGCCGTCGTGGTGCATGGCCCGGGACCGGGTCAGACAGTCCCGGATCAGACGATCATGCGGCCTTCGTCGCGGGCTTCCTTGGCGTCCTTGGCGAAGCCGCGGACGATCGTGATCAGGATGCCGAGCACGAGCACGGGCCACATCAGCACGTAGATGGTGAGCAGAGCGGTCATGACTGTTCTCCTCTCAGAGGGTGCGGACCGGCCGGAGCACGGTCACGCGGGGGACGGAGCGGCGGCCGGTCCGGTTGCCGCGAATGGATGGCGCAGCCGCCACGAAGGGGTGGCGCAGTTGCCGTGGACGGGCTGATCAGCTGTCGGTCGAACGCCCCACAGCAGCGGTGGCGCCCGGGAGGTCGATGTCCTCATCGGCGGTGAGGGTCTCGTCGTCGAAATCGCCGGTGACCTTGCGGATCGAGGAGAAGTCGAAGTTCTGCGTCGACCGGAAGCTCAGCAGGTAGCAGACCAGGAAGGAGACCGAGTAGGCCACCAGCGAGCCGGAGAGGGTCTCGAAGTCGCGCAGGTAGCCGAAGCCGAAGGGCAGCACTGCGAGGATGGAGACGACGCCGACGATCACGGCCACGCGCTTCCCGAAGAAGCCGAAGCTCATGATGCCGAGCACCACGCCCACGCCGATGATGGCGAGCAGCTCGACCACCAGTGCCCAGGCACCGGTGATCGGGATCAGCGTGAACCGCACCGGCAGGAACACCACCAGGGCGGCGATCACGGAGAGCGTGAACGCCTTGTTGGTGACCTTCTTCCAGTAGAAGGAGGCGATGACCGGGAACACCAGGCAGCCCCACAGCGCGCCGACGAAGACCAGCAGGTCCAGGATGTTGAACTTCGCCGTGGCGAAGTACAGGGCCAGGCCCGTGGCGACGATCATCGTGAGGCGGCCGATGAGGATCATCAGCTTCGGGTTCACGTTCTTGCGGCCGACGGACTGGCCGTAGATGTCTGTCATCACGATCGAGCTGAGCGCGGCCAGGTCGGAGTCTGCAGTCGAGGACAGCGAGCCGATGATCATGATGAATGCGAGCGCGACCAGCGCGACGGGCAGGTAGGTGCCCACCATCTGCGGCATCAGGTTGTTCACATCGCCGCCCATGGGCTCGACGCCCAGGTACAGCGCCATCACGCCCAGCATCCCGATCCCGATCACGGTCGCGCCGTAGCCGATCGTGGCGGTGATGAAGGTGGGCTTGATGAGGTCCTCGCGCACGGCGAACAGGCGCTGGGCGATGGTCTGGTTGCCGATCGCGTAGGCGAGCACCGCGGCGATGTACGGAGCGCCCTGGTTCATGAAGGCGTCGGAGGAGAAGAAGCTCTCCTGCTGCGGGGTGACGTTGCCGTTGGCGACCCCCTCGGCGAACATCGAGGGCCCGCCGGCGAGGAAGAAGACCGCGGGGATGATGATGACGGCCGCACCGAGCATCGCCATCACCTGGGCGAAGTCCGTCAGCACGGAGGCGCGGAAGCCGGACCACAGGGTGTACATCAGCACGCCGGCGGCGATGATCAGGATGCCGGCGCCGAAGCTGAGCGGGGAGAGCATCGCGATGATCGCGCCACCGGCGATGAAGTTGGAGGTCAGCGAGATGACCGAGCCGAGCACGTTGGAGCCGGCGAGCATCAGCTGCGAGGAGCGGCCGTGGCGGGCGTACATCACCTCGGCGAGGGTGTGCGCGCGGGGGGCGACCTTGCGGATCCGCTTCCCGAAGGGGTAGATGAACAGGATCATCAGCGCGCCCCAGAGCCCGTAGTGGATGGGGCCGGAGACGCCGTAGGTGTAGCCGGCGGTCACCGAGGCGTACATCGAGGACGCCCAGATCCAGGTGGCGGTCATCGAGGCGGCGGAGACGCCGAAGCCGATGTTGTTGCCAGCGGTCATGTAGTCGTCGGCGTTCTCCTTCTTGCGGGAGATCGCGACCGACATCCACATCGTGCCCCCGTAGAACAGGAGCAGGAGGGCGATGACTCCGATGATCCCGAGCTGGACTATCTCTCCTGAAGCGGGCGGCACTGTACTTCCTTCCGTAGCGGCGAATCGATCTCCTTCACCCGGTCCCCCGCCTGCTGTGCTGCGCGCACCGTGGTGCGGCGCAGTGCGCGCTGCGCTCAGGGGTGGCGCCACCAGTGGGCCGACCGGCAATCGACCCCCTGGGCGCGTGCCGTCCGGCATCGACTCGGGCGGTGAGAAACACCTGCTCCGAGGATGGGACCGCAACGGCGAGGGACTGGCGCCGACCCCTCATCGGGGCGGCTCCGCCAGCACTCTCCGCGCTTGGGGCCGTATAGATACTCGCACAGAGGTCCCGGCATAGCCACCTCATCGGTAACTTATCGGATACATCTGCAGGTCAGAGCGCTCAAACTCATTGTCGGACAACTAGATCGGGGCAGTGTCCTGCATCTCCATTCACAGGAATGCACTCCTCCCCGGGATGGGCGCATGATGATGCACCCGGCCGCACGAGCCCTGGGAGGAGCCGCGTAAAGTGGCGGAGCATCGACGTCGGCCGCGCCGCAGCGGCCAGGAAAGAGGACACATGGCGAGCAAGCGCATCGGGCTGATCGGCTGCGGAGATGTCTCGGTGGTCCACTTCGAAGCGATCCGGGACATCGAGGGCCTCGAGCTCGTGGGTGTGGCGGACACGGACCCGCAGGCGCTCTCCCGCGCCACGGAGGCCACCGGCGTGCCCGGCTTCGCGAGCACCCAGGAGCTGATCGATGCGCTCGCACCGGACGCGGTGCACGTGACCACCCCGCACGACGAGCACGTCGATCCCTCGCTCACGGCGCTCGCCGCCGGGGTGCACGTGCTGCAGGAGAAGCCGCTCGCGCACACCCTCGCCGAGGGCCAGCGGCTAGTGGATGCGGTCGAATCGGCCGACGGGCGCGCCGGCGGCGCGAAGGTCGGCATCTGCTTCCAGAACCGCTACAACCTCGCCAGCCAGCGCCTGCACGAGATGCTGGCCTCCGGGCAGCTCGGCGCGGTGCGCGGGGCCTGGGCCTCGGTGGTGTGGACCCGCAGCGCGGACTACTACCGCGCCAAGCCCTGGAGGGGCACGTGGGCGGGCTCGGGCGGCGGCCTGCTGATCAATCAGGCGATCCACACTCTGGACCTGGTGCAGTGGCTGCTGGGCGGTGTGGAGCGCACCGACGGTCACGTGGCGACCCGCAGGTTCGGCGATCTGATCGAGGTCGAGGACACCGCGGAGCTGCTGCTGCATCACCCCGGCGGCGTGACCACCTCGTTCTACGCGACCCTCACCGCGCCCCAGCACCGTCCGGTCGAGATCGAGCTGGACTGCGAGAACGCGTACGTGTGCCTGCGCGGCGGCACCGAGGGCGGGCTCACGATCCGCTGGGCCGACGGGCGCGTGGACACTCTCGGCGAGCGCTCGGTCACCTCCGGGGGCCGCTCCTACTGGGGCGTCTCCCACGAGTTGCTGATCCGCGACTTCTACGAGCATCTCGAGGATCCGGAGCCGTTCTGGATCGGCCCACGCGAAGCGATGGCCTCGATGGAGATCCTCACCGAGGCCTACCGGCTCAGCGGGGTGGGCCCGGGCGCCTGAGGCGCGCCCCGATCGGTCAGGGGAGGGGGCCCTCGAAGGTCTCCGGATCGATCGGGCGCAGCCTGCGCGGCAGCGCGGCGACGACGAGGCGGTAGGAGTCGGTCACGAGGTCGACGAGCAGCTGCTCGCAGCCGACGGCGGAGTGCGGGCCGACCCGCTGCAAGGCGGCTAAGCCGCTGGGGCCGCTAAGGTCGCGCCATGTCATCCCTCGGCCTCGTCGTCACCGATCCCGCACGCTTCCCCGCGGCCGACACGATGCTCGATGCCCGCCCGCTGCTGCGGGCGCTCCACGCGCGCGGCGCGGAGGCCCGGGCCGTCGACTGGGCCGACCCCGAGGTCGACTGGGCTGACTTCGACCTGGTGGTGCTGCGCAGCCCCTGGGACTACTCGCTGCGGCCAGCAGAGTTCGATGCCTGGCTCGACCGCGCCGGAGCGGCCACCAAGATCCTCAATGAACCCGCCCTGGTGCGCTGGAACATGGACAAGCACTACCTCGCCGAGCTCGAGCAGGCGGGGATCCCGGGCATCCCCACCACCTTCCACGCGGAGGAGGCCTCCCTGATCGCAGCGCTCTCCGCGGCGCACTCCGGTCCCGGTGGCGGGCACGTGGTGCTGAAGCCGACAGTGGGTGCGGGCGCGCAGCTGGCAGGGCTGCTGCGCCCCGGCGATCCTGCGGCCCTGGCGCTCGGGCGCGAAATCTTCGCCGAGCAGCGCACGGTGATGCTGCAGCCCGAGGTGCCTGAGCTCTCCGCAGGCCACGAGAAGGCGCTGTACCTGGTCGATGGGCACTTAACCCATGCGATCTCCAAAGGTGCGCTGCTGGCACGAGGCGGCGGGCTGCGTGGGGGGGTGTCCCTATGTTTCGAGTCAAGCCGCGAGGGCGGCCGGCTCGGGAGTAGGGACGGGTTCTGGGGCCTGGTAGTAGGTGCCGTCGCGGAGCATCGCGAAGATGACGTTGCAGCGGCGGCGGGCCAGGCAGATCACGGCGGCGTTGTGGCGCTTGCCCTCGGCGCGTTTGCGATCGTAGTAGGCCTTGGAGATCGGGTCGTGGTTCGAGGCGACCCAGGCCGAGTAGAACAGTGCGTTCTTCAGGCGCTTGTTGCCGGATCTGGCGGGGAACTCTCCGCGGATCGAGGTCCCGGATCTTCGTGTGACCGGCGCGATTCCGGCATAGGCCGCGAGGTGGCCCGGGGTCTCGAACGCGGAGCCGTCGCCGATGTTCAGGAGGATCTGGGCGGCGGTCTTGATGCCGATCCCCGGCATGCTCATCAAGACCGAGGCGAGAGGGAAGTCCTCCAGCATGGCCTCGACCTCCCGCGCCACCGTCGCCCTCTGCTCCTTGAGTTCCTTGACTTGACCAGCGACTCTGGGGATCACGAGCTCGACTGCAGAGGTTGCTGGGACGATGACGGTCTGCTCGCCCAGCGCCTTGAAGATCTGGTCGATCAGCGCTTCGGGATCGCGGCGCGAATGGGACCGGGCAAACCGTAGAACCTTGGCCCGGCCTGCAGTCTTGAATCCGGTCGGGCCGCCGAACTTCTCCAGCAGGTCCAGGACGAGCCCGGTGGCCAGGCAGCCGCCGACGAAGACGCGCTCGAGCGCAGGATGGATCTGCGTGAGCAGAGACCTGATCCGGTTCAGCGCCCTGGTGGTCTCGTGGGCGAGGTCCTCGTCGAAGCCGGCAAGGACCTTGAGCGCCGAGAGAACCTCACTGTCGCGGTCAACCTGCCGAAGCGTGTGGGGCATGGTGCGGGCCGTGTCAGCAATGATGAACGCATCCCGCGCATCGGTCTTTGAACTGCCCGGATAGAGGTCTGCGGCCTTCCGCATCGCCAGCCCAGGGAGGTAGGCGACGGAGCAGCCGGAGTCTCGTGCGACCGCGATCGGTAAAGCTCCGATCGTGTTGGGCTGATCGACCACCATCAGAACTTCGCCGTAGTTCTGCAGCTGGGTAAACAGCTCGCGGAGCTTGGTCTCGTCCTGCGGGAGCGGCTTGTCGAACAGCTTGTTCCCGTTCGGGTCCAGTGCGCAGGCGTGATGGGCGGTCTTTCCGACGTCCAGGCCGATGACGACCGCGAATCGTGTGTCCATGATGCTTTCCTTCCTTGGAGCATCATTGCTGGTCGCAGTCTTGACACCCGATGCCGGCACCCACGTTACGAAGAGACCTCAGACGAGCTGGGCCGTGTCCCTATCAGCGGTCAACGCGTGTCTCTCGACCGGGCGGCAACACCCCCCGGACCATGGATGGCAGGGCAACAAAGCCATACCCGGCCGAGCGACCAGACCCCCGACCATCAGGGGTGCTCACAAGGTAACGGGGGAGCTACCGGGAGACCCCTCAGCAGGTGTCTGCGGATGCCGCCGAGCGCGCCTTCGCAGAGCAGGTGCTCTCCACCATCGCCGAGGTCACCGGGCTCTCCACTCCCCTGTACGCGCGCATCGACCTCGTCGATACGGCAGCGCACGGCCTGCTCCTCCTCGAGGCGGAGCTGTTCGAGCCGCTGTTCAACCTGCAGCTCATCCCGGAGGTTGCCGTGGTGTTCGCCGACGCGATCCTGGCCAGGGTCTGAGGACGTCCGGCAGCTCTTTTTCGCCCCGCCCGTCCGGTGATGAAAATTGTTCACACCATTTCAGCCAGTTCTGTGTCATATTTTCATCAGGATGTCACCGGGCGGCCATGATCGGCGCTCAGGCTGGCACCCTCACCCTCCGGACGTCGAAAGGCCTGCCATGTCTGCTCCGCTCGGCCCCCGCACTCCCCGCTCCTCCCGTCGCTCCTTCCTCGGCCTCGCCGGTGCGCTCGGCATCGGCGGCCTCTCCGCCTGTGCGACCTCCGGGGCGCCCGCCTCCGGCGACGCCGACGGCGGTGAGGGCAGCGCGCCGACCAGCCCCGACAATCCCTTCGGTATCGGCGAAGGCGAGCTCAGCGCCTTCGTCTTCGACGGCGGCGGCGGGGTCCCCCACCTCGACTTCACCGAAGAGCTGTTCCTCGAGAAGCACCCCGATGTCAGCGCGGACATCGTGCGCACCGAGGACCTCAGCACCCTGCAGCCGCAGTTCGTCAACGGGACCCCGCCGGATCTGTTCCAGAACTCCGGCTCCGGTGCCCTGGACGTGTCCACGCTGGCCGCCAACGACCAGCTGGCCACGTTCGAGGACCTGCTCGCTGCGCCGAGCTGGGACGATCCGGAGATCACCGTCGAGGAGTCACTGAACCCAGGCGTCCGGGAGGCCGGCATGGTCGACGGTCAGCTGGTCGGCCTGAACACGGTGCAGTACGCCTGGGGGATCTGGCGGGACGCCGCCCTCTTCGAGGAGCAGGGCTGGGACGTGCCCGCGACCTGGGACGATCTGATGAGCCTGTCCACGAAGATCAAGGCCGAGGGCATGTACCCCTGGGCCTTCACCGGCATGCACGCCAACTACTTCGATGAAGGCGTGCTGCAGCCGCTGGTGGCCAAGTTCGGCGGCCAGGACGTGTGGAAGAACGTCGACAACCTCGAGGACGGCGCCTGGCACCAGGACGCGATCCGCGATGCGGCCGAAGCGCTGCTGCAGCTCAGGACCGATGAGCTGATCCTCCCGGGCGTCGCCCAGATGACCCACGTCCAGTCGCAGACCGCCTGGCTGGACCACGAGGCGGTGTTCATCCCCGTCGGCGCGTGGCTCGAGAACGAGATGAAGTCCGCGATCCCCGAAGGGTTCCGGATGACCGCCGGCGCCCTGCCCTCCCCCGACCCGGCGCTGGCCGATCTGGTGCCGAACAACCCCGGGGCCGGCTGGTACGTGCCGGCAGCGGCCGCGAACCAGCCCGCCGCCTTCGAGTTCCTGCGCGCGCTGCTCAGCAAGGACGCCTCACGCAACTACGCCGAGCTGAGCAACTCCGTGACCATGGTGCGTGGCGCCCACGAGGGCCAGGAGCTCAGCGAGGCGTTCGGGACCATCACCGAGATGATCGACCGCTCCAACGCCGTCGAGCCGTGGCAGGTCGTCAAGTTCTCCGCCTGGTACCCGAGCCTCGCCGAGGAGACACGGGCGGCGCTGATGGCGCTGCTGCTGAGCGATCTCGATGTCGACGGCTTCCTGGCTCGCTGCCAGAAGAAGGCCGACGAGGTGAAGGCCGACACCGCGATCCGGAAGCAGACCCGCTGATGCACCAGCGCGGACGCTGGCCCCTGATCATCACGTTCCTCGCCCCCGGCCTGATCCTGTACACGGTCTTCGTGCTGTCGAGCTTCGCGCAGGGCGTGCAGATCTCGTTCACGAACTGGACCGGCTTCACGCCCTCCCTGGAGTACGTCGGGCTGGATAACTACCTGCGGCTGTTCCGGGACGGGGCGTGGTGGCGGGCGGTCTCGAACAACGCCGTGCTGCTGATCGTGATCCCGGTGCTCACGCTCGGGCTCGCGATGCTGTTCGCGGCGCTGATCACCCGCGGAGGCGCGGGCAATCTTCGGGCCATGCGGGGCGCCGAGCTGTACCGGGTGCTGTTCTTCTTCCCGCAGGTGGTGCCGGTGGTGATCATCGGCATCATGTTCAGCTACCTCTACGCCTCACGAGGAGGGCTGCTCCAGGGCGTGCTGCAGGCGCTGGGCACGGACCTGCTGACCATCATCCCGAACGGGCCCCTGGGCAACCCCGACACGATCCTGCTCGCCGTCGCCCTGGCCTCGGTGTGGTCCTCCGTCGGCTTCTACATGGTCCTCTTCCTCTCCGCGATGGGCGGCGTGCCCACCGAGCTCTACGAGGCGGCGGCGCTGGACGGCGCGGGGAGGGTGCGCAGCTTCTTCCACGTCACCCTCCCGCTGATCTGGACCCATGCGCAGACGGCCCTGATCTACCTGGGCATCGGGACGCTGGACTCCTACGCCCTGGTCGCGGTGATGACGATGACCGGCACCGCCGGTGACTTCGGGGCCGACGTGATGTCGACCTACCTCTACCGCACCGCCTTCTCGTTCAACTCCCAGTTCGGCTACGCCGCGGCGATGGGCACCGTCATGATGCTCGCCTCGGTGGCGCTGGCCCTGGTGACCTTCCGCCTGACCCGTCGTGAGGAGATGCAGTACTGATGACCGCTGAACCGAAGACTGCTGCGCCGACGGCTGCTGACCGGACGACCGCTGAGCCGACGGCCCCGGAACGTCTCCCGGGCCACTCCTGGCCGTCCCGCTTGCTGGGCAAGACCCCTCAGCTGGTCCTGGTGATCTGGGCGCTCGTGGTGGCGGTCCCCCTGCTGTGGATCCTGATGTCCTCGCTGAAGACCAACGTGGAGATCTACAACAGCCCCTTCGGCCCGCCCGGAGAGCTGCGGCTGCACGTCTACGCCCGGGCATGGGCGGAATCGAACATCGGCGCGTTCTTCCTCAACACCGTGCTGGTGGTCGCGGGCGGCGTGCTGCTGACGATGACCCTCTCGGCGATGACCGCCTATGTCATGGCGCGCTACCCCTTCCGTGGCAGCCGGGTCCTGTACTGGCTGTACCTGGCCGGGATGACGTTCCCCGTCTTCCTGGCGATCGTGCCGCTAGTGCGGATCGTGCAGGCGCTGGGGCTCTTCGCGACCCCGGTGGGGCTGATCCTCGTCTACGCCGCGTTCTCGCTGCCCTTCTCGATCTTCTTCCTCACCGCTTTCTTCCGCACCCTGCCGAACGAGCTCTCCGAGGCGGCGTTCCTCGACGGAGCCGGACACTTCGGGGTGTTCTTCCGGATCATGCTGCCGCTGGCACGCCCCGGGCTGATCTCGATCGGGGTGTTCAACTTCCTCGGCCAGTGGAACCAGTTCCTGCTCCCCCAAGTGCTGAATCCGCAGCAGGATCAGGAACGGTCGAACTTCGTGCTCAGCCAGGGGCTGGTGGCCCTCGCACTCGGTGAGAACTACGAGACCTCCCCGACCTCGATCGCCCAGCTCTTCGCCGGCCTGATCATCTCGATGGTGCCCGTGCTCCTGGTCTATATCGTGTTCCAACGACAGGTGCAGTCGGGATTGACCACCGGCGCCCTGCGCTGATCGACAGGAAGGCTCGTCCCCATGACCCCAGAAGTGCACGATCAGCGCGAGCAGCTCCCGATCCTGCCGCTGCTCCGCACCGCGCTGCCCACGCTTCCGCCGCAGCAGCAGCTCCTGGCGCGCGCCGCGCTCGAGTCCCCGGCCGAGGTGGGGCGGATGACGATCACGGAGTACGCCGCGCTCGCCGGCACCTCCGCCGCGTCGGTGACCCGACTGTGCCGGTCACTGAACATCGAGAAGTTCTCGCACCTGCGCACGGAGCTGGTGCTCGCGGCGGAGCAGCGCAGCAGCGCCGACCCGGCGCTGCGCGTCACCGGCGACATCACGGCGGAGACGCCGCTGCCGGACCTGGTCAGCAGCCTGTCGGTGCTCGGTGCGCGCTCGATCGAGGAGACCGCCCGCCTGCTCGACCAGGAGACGTTCTCCCTGATCACCCAGGCGATCGGCGAGGCCAGCCACGTCTACACCACCGGAGCAGGTTCCGCCCATGCGGTCGCCATCTCCCTCGAGCACAAGCTGCGCAGCCTCTCCATCCCCTCGACCAGCTTCCACGACCCGCCGTCGGCGGTGATCGGGCTGGCCGCCTCACGGCCCGGCGACGTGCTGATCGTGGTCTCCGAGACGGGGACCGAGAGCGAGGCCGTCCCCCAGCTGACCGAGGCCGCACGTCGGGAATGCACCACGGTGCTGATCACTCGGCTGTCCCGCTCCCCCGCGGCCGACATCGCCGATCACGTGCTGCTGGCCGTCCAGGACCGCACCCCGATGCGCACCGGCACCCTCACCAGTCGGATCTCCGAGATGTTCCTCGCCGACTGTCTCGCCAGCGGAGTCGTGGTGCGCCATTACGACCGCTCCCTCGCCGCGCTCACCTCCGTCGAGGAGGCGCTCGAACGGTACTGGTGACCGGCTGAGCCGTCGACCCTGACCGCCGGCCCTGCCGTCACCCCGCCGATTCTCCCTCGCCCCGCACTTTGTTTCCACCCCACCCCGTCCCAGGAGTCCCGATGACCGTGCCCGCTCAGTCCGTTCCCACCGACCGAGGAACCGACGACGCCGCTGCGCTGCGGGTCATGAGCTTCAACGCCCTCTTCCAGACCGATTCGACCACGGCGGAGGATCCGGGGCACTGGCCCCGTCGCGCCCCCGCGATCGAGGCGGTGCTCGCCGCGGAGCGGCCTCACCTGCTGGGCCTCCAGGAGATGCAGGGCTGGACCTACGGCCCGTTCGAAGCCGGGCTCGGCCCTGCGTACCGCAGCGTCGGCGTCGGGACCCTCGGTGGCGGCGAGGGGCTGATCAATCCGATCTTCTACGACACCGAGCGTCTCGAGCTGCTCACCTGGAACCAGTTCTGGCTCTCCGACCGCCCCCGCGAGATCGGCTCGGCGACCTGGGGGAACGCCGGTCCGCGCGCTGCGGTCTGGGCACGGTTCCGGGACCGGGTGACGGGGCAGGAGCTGGTGCATCTGAACACCCACCTGGATCATGTGATCACCCAGGCCAAGGCCAAGGGTGCGCAGCTGATCGCAGACCACCTGAAGCAGTTCCATCTCTTCGGACTGCCCACGATCACCACGGGGGACTTCAACTCCGTGGCCTGCGCCTCCCCTGCCTACTCGGTCCTGGTCGACGAGTTCGGGCTGCAGGACTCCTGGCTCGCGGCCGAGCAGCAGCTCAGCCCCGCCTGGAGCACCTTCCCCCATTTCGGGGAGGTCGAGGAGTCCGAGTTCCGCATCGACTGGATCCTGCTGAGCCAGGGCGTGCGGGTGCTGGACGCGCGGATCGACGACTCCCGCCCCGATGGGGTGTTCCCGAGCGATCATCTGCCGGTGCGGGCGCGGGTGCGGGTACCGATGTCACCGAGCTGAGCTAGTCAGCACCGTCCGAGCTCGCCGCACGATGTTCCGCTGCCCTGAAAGCGTTCCCGCGGGAACGTGTTCAGGCACGCCATCGAGCGGACCGCCGCACCGGTCGCCCTCACAGAGGAGAAGTCGCTGGCCTAGCCTCGGGCAGACCCAGGTGCTCCCGCAGTGTGGCCCCCTCGTACTCGCGACGAAACCGGCCGCGCCGCTGCAGCACGGGCACGACCTGGTCGACGAAGTCCGTGATCCCGCCTGGGAGGGTGGGCGGCATGAGGTTGAAGCCGTCGGCCGCGCCCGCGTCGACCCAGCGCTCGATCTCGTCGGCCACCGACTCCGGCGTGCCGATGACGGTCGCGTGGCCGCCGCCGGCGGCGAGCAGCCCCAGCAGTTCGCGCACGGTCGGCCGCACGGAGTCGACGATGCGCAGCACCGTGGCGTAGCGCCCCTTCGGGCCGGTGAACTCCTCGAGCGGCGGGAGCGGTGGCACGGTGGCGTCGAGCTCCCAGTCCGAGGCGTCCTGGCCGATGAAGAAGGAGAGCTGGCGCAGGGAGTCCGCGACCGGCAGGCGGGAGTCGAGGTCCGCGCGCATCCGCCGGGCTTCCTCCTCGGTCGAGGCCACGTGGACGACCAGGCCCGGCATCACCGCGATCGTCTCCGGGGCGCGGCCCAGCGCGGCGGCCCGGGCGCGGATGTCCGAGCGGTAGGCGAGCGCGGACTCGAGGTCCCAGGCCACCGCGTAGATCCCTTCGGCGTGGCGGGCGGCGAGCTCGCGGCCCGGCTCGGAGGCCCCGGCCTGGAACAGCACCGGGCGGCCCTGCGGCGGCGTCGGCACGTTCAGCGGCCCGGCGACCTGGAAGGACTCCCCGTGATGCTGTGGCGGTCGCAGCAGGGACGCTTCGACGTACACCCCCTCCGGATCGGCCAGGATGCTCTGGGAGGGCCATGAGTCCCACAGCCCCTGGAGCACCTCGATGAACTCCCCCGCGGTGGCGTAGCGCTTCGCATGATCGGGCAGCGCGGGCATGCCGTGGTTGCGAGCCTCGTCGTCGGTCATCGAGGTGACCACGTTGATCCCGACCCGACCGTGGGAGATGTGGTCGAGGCTCGCCAGCAGGCGAGCGGCGTGGAACGGGTCCCAGAAGGTGCTCGAGACCGTCGTGACCAGCCCGATCCGCTCGGTGGCGCGGGCCATCGCCGTGAGCACGGTGATCGGTTCCAGGAACCATGTCGGCCCGCGCTCGGCCCCGGCGGGCGCGATCGACTGGCCGTCGGCGAGGAAGAGCGCGTCGAGTCGACCGCGCTCTGCGATCCGTGCGAGCTCCTCCCAGTACGTGATGTCGCCCAGACGCGACACCGAGGAGCCCGGCGCCCGCCAGGCCGCGGCGTGGTGGCCGCACGCGTGCGCGAACAGGTTCAGCCGCACCTGGCGGCGGGGCGCGGCGGCCATCAGTTCTTCACCAGCCCGCCGTCGACGACGAGATTCTGCCCGGTCACGGACCGGGACCACGGAGAGGCGAAGAAGAGCACTGCATCGGCGAGCTCGGCGGGAGTGGTGACCGACTGCAGCGGAGTGCTCGCGGCGATCGCGTCGAAGACCGCCTCGGGGGTCGCGGAGCTCGCGTCGGTGGTGCGCAGCAAGCCACCGCTCACCATGTTCACGGTGATGCCGCGCGGGCCGAGGTCGGCGGCAAAGGTGCGGGTCAGTGCCAGCAGCGCCGCCTTCGCCGCGGTGTAGTCGTGATAGGGGACGACCGGGTCCTGGAACAGGTTCGTGCCGATGGTGACCACGCGCCCCGAGCCCACCCGGGCGAAACCGGGCAACGCGGCCTGGATCGTGTTCAGCGCACCCTGCACGGCGCCGGAGAACTGCGCGGAGAAGGCATCGTAGGTGATCTCGTGCGCCTTGGCGCGGGCGTCGCCGTTGAACGAGAAGCCGGGCAGGGCATTGTTCACGACGGTGCCGACGGGGAGGCCGAACTCAGCCTCGGCCCGCTCGAACAGGGTCTCGACCTGGCTTCGCTGCCGGACGTCGGCGCGGACGGCGACGGCACGGCCCGGGTGGCGGCTGGCGAGGTCATGCGCGGCGTCCTCGCTGGTGAGATGGTTGATGACGACCCGAGCGCCTTCGCGCAGGAAGGCTTCGGTGAGCGCGCGACCGAGGCCGCGCGCGCCCCCGGTGACGAGAACGACCTGCTCAGCGATCGCGGGGACGGTGCGGGAGGTGGGGTCGAGGGTCGGTGAGGTCATGGTCAGCCGGTCCTTTCAGGCAGGCGAGCGCATCCGCCGCACAGCGGGTGGGAGCGCAACGCACGAGGAGCGGTGCCGTGCCGGGGCTCGGCACCGCGCGGGAACGGACACGAGGACCTGATCGTCGGGTCCGAGGAGCTCGGGCACGGAGCGAGGCCGCCTCCGCCGCCGCGGCAGGCGGGGCCTGCGCCGCGAGGACCAGTGCATGGGACGACGGCGTGCAGCACAGCAGCACACAGCTCATCGACGACATCCCTCCGCGAGTACGAACTCGATCAGGTTCACCGGGTGTGATCTCAGCCCCGTCGGGGCACCCCGTGTCGATCATGGACCGTACCAGCACATCGACCGCCGCAGGCCCTCGTCTCATGACTGCCCGCCGGGCGGCCGAGCTCGGAGCCGTTCGCGCGGGGACGTGCTCAGCTCAGGGCCCGTCCGGCGCCGCCCCACCACCTCAGCAATCAGGACTCATCTCCGGAAAGCCCTCGGGGGGCGGACGACGAAAGGCTCGAAATCTCGGCCGTCGGCGCCCTCGGCGGCCTCGCCTTCTACGACCCCGGCGAGGCCTACTGGAGGACGTGGCCGGGGGAGGCCTGGTGGGAGGGCGTGATCCTGCCGGTGCTCGAACGGGCACGGCGTGCCCTCCGATCGCTCGTGCAGCTCCTCGGCACCCGCCAGCGCCGGGCCGTTTTCACCGACTTCGAGGACGACCTCGGACAAACCCGCTCTGTCGATCTGCCGCTGGTCGCCGTCGGCGTGAACCAGGCCCGGTTCCGAGACAAAGTGACCGCCTACATCCGCGAGCACGACGACCCTGCCGCCATCCGGCGTCTGCGCCGCAACCTGCCCCTGACCGAGACCGACCTCGATGAGCTCGAACGCATCCTCATCGAACAGGGCGATGGCACCCCGGAGGCGCGGGAGAAGGTGAGCGCGGGCTCGGCATCTTGGTGCGCTCACTCGTCGCCGAGCGAAGACGATGCCAATGCCGTGGTCACGGTGCTGCACGACATCGAGCGCGCGGCGGCACCTGCCGTGCAGGCCGGGGCACGTTAGTCGGCCTGGCGCTGCTAGCCTCCCCCTGCCCGGGGACGCCTGACAGCCGCACAGCGATCCGTCCCGAAACGGGCTGGCGCCACGGGATTCACCGCCGGCGGCGCTCCGTGACGCCGCTGCGCAGCAGGTAGCGCAGCACATTGCTCGCGGTGCGCTGCATCTCCCCCAGCGTGATCCCGTCGGGCGCCTCGTAGGAGTCGATGATCGCGTCCTCCCGCGTGGTGCCGAAGTGGACCTCGGAGCCGGGCATCAGCACGTCGACCTGGGCACGCACCCGGTAGGCGCTGTCGCGCAGGGCAGGGAAGAGCGGGTCCTGCGCGCTGCGCATCCACCAGTCGCTGATGACGTTGCCCTCGTAACCCCATTCGCCGCGGAGCACGGTGGTGACGAGGTCGTAGTGGTAGTGGCCCCACACCCCGTTGATGCGGTTGTACGAGGTCATGAGGTTCTGCGGCGCGGCGTCACGCACCACGATCTCGAAGGCGCGCAGGTAGATCTCCCGCAGCGCCCGTTCGGAGACGCGGGAGTCGTTGACGTTGCGCTGGGTCTCCTGGTTGTTGGCGGCGAAGTGCTTCGGGCAGGCGGAGACGCCCTGGGACTGCACCCCCGCCACGATGGCGGCCCCCATCGCGCCGGTCAGCACCGGATCCTCGGAGAAGTACTCGAAGTTGCGGCCGCACAGCGGGTCGCGGTGGATGTTCATCCCGGGCGAGAGGACCATGTCCGAGCCCTTGCGCAGCATCTCCTGGCCGTGGAGGGCCGCGAGCTCGCGCACTGCCTGCGGGTCCCAGGAGGAGGCGAGCGCCGTCCCGCACGGCAGCAGCGCGGCGAAGGCGGCGAGCCGTAGCCCGGAAGGACCGTCCGTGGTGGTCACCGACGGGATCCCCCGGGCGCGGAGGGTCTCGGTGACCCCGCCGAGCGCTCCCGCATTCCCGGGCACCCCGAGCGGGCTGTCCATGACGATGTCCCCGTAGGCGAGGCTCGCCAGCTCCTCGGGGGAGAGCCGCGCTACGAACTCCTCAAGGGTGAGGAGGCCGGCGGCGAGGTCCTTGAAGTGGGCGCCGGGATCGTCCACCGGCTCCAGCACCGGCGGCAGCCGGTCCAGGATCCGTTGTGCGAGGTCGACGGTCGCCGTGGGCACCGGCTCCCAGGCCACCTGGGCGCTGCCGTCCTCCCCGCGGCGCCGCACCATCCGCTCGAAGACGTGCTCGGGCCGGACCGCGGCGACCTCCTCCAGCTGCCGCACCACCCGTTGCTCGCCGAGGAGGAGCGACCCCGCAGGCTCCGCTCGGCGCACGTCGGGGCCGACGAACACCCGGTACTCCCCTGCTTCCAGCACCCAGGCGCTGCGGTGGCCGGTGGCCCCGGAGTCGTCGAAGCTCGCCAGCTCATCCAGCGGGAAGCTGAGCGGGAGCTGCTGGCTGCGACCGGGCTCCAGCTCGGCGGTGCGGGCGAAGGCGGCCAGGGAGCGCGCCGGGGTGGAGAGGATGCCGTCCGGAGCCTGCACATAGACCTGGACCACCTCGGACCCTGTGCGCTGCCCGGTGTTGGTGACCGTGGTGGGGACGGCGACGATCCCGCCGTCGAGGGAGACCCCCGCCGGGTCGAAGTCGAAGGTGGTGTAGCCGAGGCCGTAGCCGAACGGGAACAGCACCTGCTCGGGGGCGAAGGTCTCGAAGTAGCGGTAGCCGACGAAGACGTCCTCGACGTACTCCGTGACCTCGGGGTCCCCGAAGTGCCCGGCGCTGGGGTAGTCCTCGTACCGTCGGGCGATGGTGTCGGTGAGGCGGCCCCCGGGCTCGACCACGCCGGTCAGCACATCAGCGACCGCTCGGCCACCTTCCATGCCGCCGGACCAGGCCAGCAGCACCGCGGCGAGCGGGTAGTCCTCGAGCCAGGAGAAGTCGATGACGTTGCCGGTGTCGATCAGCACGACCGTCTTCTCGAAGGCACTCGTGACCTGCGACAGCAGCTGCTTCTCGGCGTCGGTGAGGTAGTAGGCGCCGGGCTCCAGCACGTTGTCGCGATCCTCACCGGCGGCGCGGCCGATCACCACCACGGCGGTGCTGCTGCGCTGCGCCGCCTCCCGCACGGCGGCCTCCTCGAGCTGCGGCTCGGGGAAGTGTCGCGGCCACTGCCCCCACGCCTGGCCGGGATCCGCGGGATACTCCGCGGACCACGCCTCGTAGCCGGAGGCCAGCTTCTCATCGACCTGCACGACCCCGCCCTCCCGCAGCGAGTCCACCAGGTTCGTCACGTACGGGGCGTTCACGTCGCCGCCGGAGCCGTAGCCCACCGCGATCCAGTCCTTCTGGGTGCGGCCGAACAGGGCCACCTCGGCACCCTGCTCCAGCGGGAGTGTGCCGTCATTGCGCAGCAGCACGGTGCCACGCGCGGCCAGTGCCCGGTTGTGACGGACGAACTCAGGATCCACCCGGCGATCCTCATCGAGAACCGAGGTGGTGGACTGGGACAGCAGGGCATGGGTCATCGAGGACACCACTTTCGTTCGGAACGGCACCGGCGGGTGCCACGTCAGGGGACGCCTTCCCGCCGCGGCGGAGAGACGGAGCGGGCAGGCGGAGCGGCGGGCGGCAGGAGCGGCAGGAGCGGCAGTGGGAAGGCTCAACCCTTGATCGCGCCGGTCAGCACGCCCTTGGTGAAGAAGCGCTGCGCGAAGGGGTAGACGACGAGGATCGGCAGGGTCGCGACCACCACGATCGCCATCTGCACCGTCTGCGCGGGCGGGGCGGGGCGGTCCGGGGCCTGGAGGTCCGAGAGCGCATTGCCCTGCACAACGTACTGGTTCAGCACCAGCTGGATCGGCCACTTGGTGGTGTCGTTTATGTACAGCAGCGCGTTGAAGAACGAGTTCCAGTACCCCACGGCGTAGAACAGGGCGATCACCGCGAGCACCGCCTTGCTCAGCGGCAGCACGATCGAGGCGAAGATCCGGAACTCGCTGGCGCCGTCGATGCGCGCGGATTCCAGCAGCTCCTGCGGGAGTTCCATGAAGAAGTTCCGCATCACGATCATGTTGAACGCGCTGATCAGCCCCGGCAGGATCAGCGCCCAGTAGCTGTCCAGCAGGCCGAGCTGCTTGATCAGCAGGTAGTTCGGGATGATCCCGGCCCCGAAGAACATGGTGCACAGCACGAGCACCATCGCGCCCTTGGCGAAGGGGACGTCCCGGGTGCGGGTGAGCCCGTAGGCCAGCGTCGCGGTGAAGAACAGCGACAGCAGGGTGCCGGTGATCGTGACACCCGCCGTCACCAGCAGGGACCGGGTGACCACTCCGCCGGCGAAGATCGACTCGTAGGCGGCGATGGAGAAGGAGGTGGGGATCAGCTGGCCCGAGGTCACAGAGCCGGCGTCCGCGAAGGAGAACATGATGACGTACAGGAACGGGTACAGCATCACCACGCCGATCATGACGATCGCAGCCACCTTCAGCGCCTGCATCGTCGGCGAGGGCGCCCCCATCCAGGGCGGGCGTCCGGTGGGCTTGCGTCGGCCGCTGCTGCGGGGCCGACGGGGCGGGGCGGGCTGGGCGATCCGGTCGATGACGGCCATCAGAAGATCCCTCCGGTTCCGAGGCGCTTCGCGATGCGGTTCGCGAAGATGACGAGCAGGGTGGCGATGACGCCCTTGAGCATTCCGGCAGCCGCCGAGAGACCCCAGTCCCCACCCGCGACACCGCGGAAGTAGACGAAGGTGTCCAGCACCTGTGCGGCATTGGCGCCGACGGCGGGCTGCTGCAGCAGCAGCTGTTCGAAGCCCACGGTCAGCACGTTGCCTACGGTGAGGATGAGCAGCAGGGAGATGACCGGGACCATGCCGGGCAGGGTGATGTGCCACATGCGGCGCCAGGAGCCGGCGCCGTCGGTCGCGGCGGATTCGTAGAGCTCGGTGGGGATCGCGGCGATGGCGGCGAAGAAGATGATCGTGCCCCAGCCGATGTCCTTCCAGATCACCTGGCTGACCACGAGGATCTTGAAAGTCTCCGGATTCGTCATGATGTTGACGCCGTGGATCCCGATCGCCTCGAAGAGCTGGGCAATGGGCCCGGCGCCGCCGAGGATCTTCTGCCAGATCGCGATGACGATCACCCAGGATATGAAATGCGGCAGGTAGACGACCGTCTGGATGATCCGTTTGATCCCGTCCCCCAGCAGGGAGTTCAGGAACAGGGCCAGGATGATCGGGGCAGGGAAGGCGAAGGCGATCTGCAGGAACGAGATGATGAGCGTGTTGCCGACCGCTCGCAGCACCTCATCGTCCGTGAACAGGGCAGCGAAGTTCTGCAGCCCCACCCACTGCGAGTCGAAGACGCCGCGGAAGGCGGAGTAGTCCTGGAAAGCGACCACGTTGCCGGCCAGTGGCACGTAGGCAAACAGCAGGAAGAACAGCACGCCGGGCACGATGAACACGTACATCTGCCATTCACGCTTCATCCGTCGCCACCGGGACCGCGTACGGGGGCGGGGTGATCCCGAAGCGGGATCCGGATTCGTGGGACTCTCGTCGGGCACGCTCGCGACCGCCTGCGCGATCGCGGAGGACTCGACGTCCCGAGCTCCGATGCTCATCGGCTCTGTCCTTCCTGGAGCACGCCGGGGGCGTGGGTCATGGGCGGAGTGCTGGTGATCCCCGGGAGGGCGTCGAGGGCTGCGCCACGTGCGGCGCACCGGGAGGTCGGCAGGTTCTCGAGGAGCTGATCGAAGATCGCCTGGGCACGTTCGGGCGCGGGGCCCCGCCCAACGGCGAAGCGGATGATCTCCTCCCACCTCTCGGGCGGGCTGATGATCCGCGGCGAGGTGCCGCGATCGACCTTCTTCCAGGTCCAGAAGGTCCAGGGGATGTCGTGCTGCTCGAACAGGCCGAATGCGGCGGTGTACCACTCGTCCTCGTTCTCACCGCTCTCGCCCATCCACAGCGGCAGCCCGAGCTGCTCGCGGAGATCGAGATACGCCTGGATGCTCTGAGTGGTCGGGTCCGACCAGTATTTGTGGAAGTGGAGGCACGAGTTCTCGTCCTCCACCTGACCGAGCCCCTCGAAGCGGGTCGCCCAGTGCCAGCCCTCGATCGAGAGCAGGTGGTGGGGGTCCTCGCTGCGGATCACCGCGATGGCGTCCCGGTAGAAGTCGGCGAGCCGGGGCACGAGGGCTTCGTGCTTCTCCGGCAGGGGCTCGTTGAGCAGGTCGTAGGCGCTGACGGTCGTCTCCGCCGCATAGCGCTGTGCCAGCAGCTGCCACAGGCGCAGCCCCTGCTGATAGGCGACCGGATCGGTGAAGAGCTCCGGCAGACGGCGCGGGGAATCGTCGATGTTCTCTCCGGTCTGGCCGCCCGGGGCACCGTGGAGATCGAGCACGCAGCTGATCCCCGCCTCGCGGCACCACGTGATCGTGCGGTCCACATGGGCGATGCCGTCCTCGAGCAGATCGTGACCATCGAAGATCACTCGGGCGTTCAGCGGCAGCCGCACATGGTCGAACCCGGCTGCCGCGATCTGGGCGATATCCACCGCCGTGATGAACCGGGCCCGATACTCACTCCAGAACTCTGCGGCTGCTGCGGGCCCGATCAACTCGGTGACGAGCTGCTCCATACGGCGCGGGGAATCGACCGGTCCGTCGAGGTCCCACATGTACCCCTCGGGCAGCAGCCAGCCGCCGAGGCCCATGCCGCGTTGGAAGGGCAGTGCGCCCTCGGGGGCGAGGATGCGCTGTCCCTCGCGTCGGTAGTACGTCCTCTGCGTCATCGCAGGTCTCCTGTTCTTGACTGCTGGATCGAGGCGCTAAGGTGCCGAGCATGCCCAGCACCCCCACGGATTCGACCGCCCCGGCCCTGGGCCCTCGCGCCCGCCGTTCTGCGCTGCGCCGCAAGGAGATTCTCGAATCCGCGGCCCGCACGATCGGCAGCCGTGGCTTTGCGGGGGCGACGCTCGCCGCGATCGCAGAGGACGTCGGCATCTCCGCCCCGAGCCTCCTGCACCATTTCCGGAACAAGGAGTCCTTGCTCACGGAGCTGATCGACTACCGAGACGACGTCTCCCGCGACGTCGGGACCACGTCCTTCGACACCGGCGGCCAAGCGGCGCTGGACCACCTCGGTGACACCGCTGCCGCCAATGCCGACAACCGCGGGCTGACCCAGTTGTACGCGGTGCTCCTCGGTGAATCGATCACCGAGGATCACCCCGCGCAGTCCTACTTCCGGGATCGGCTCTCGGGGCTGCGCCTCCTGGTGCGGGACGCGATCCTGGCCGCTCTTGCGGACCCGGCGATCACCGAGGCCGACGTGCTGGAGGCGTCGGCGGCGATCGTGGCCGTGATGGACGGCGTTCAGTACCAGTTCCTGCTCGACCCCGATTCCGTGGACATGGCCGCGGTGACCCGGCGTGCGATCCGGGCCCTGCTGGCCGATCTCAGGAACGGCTCCGCAGCCGACG
>NZ_JBQDLF010000020.1:0-3064 GCF_052095815.1 Brachybacterium sp.
TCCCGATGGAGGACGCGACCGAGGTCAAGAACGGCCAGAAGAAGATCGTCCGCCGCGTGCGAGTGCCCGGCTACGTGCTGGTGCGCATGGATCTGACCACCGAGTCCTGGCGCGTCGTGCGCGACACCCCTGGTGTGACCGGGTTCGTGGGCAATGCGACCGACCCCACCCCGCTGAGCTTCGACGAGATCTACTCGCTGCTGGCGCCCTCCGTCGGACTGCCGGAGAAGAAGCGCTCCTCGGGTGGCACGCCGGCCAAGGCCGCCGCTGCGCAGAAGATGCCCGACTTCCACGTCGGAGAGTCCGTCACGGTCATGGACGGTCCCTTCGAGACCATGCCGGCCACGATCTCCGAGATCCACACCGAGTCCCAGAAGCTTCAGGTGCTGGTGTCCATCTTCGGTCGCGAGACCCCGGTCGAGCTCGGCTTCGACCAGGTCACCAAGATCTGAGCGGCGCGCGGCAGCTGCCGCGTCAGTACGACCAGGATCACTCTCGATACCGGTCGACGCCGCCGCGACGTGCAGGTAACGTCGCACCCCGGACCCTTTTCCGCTTGACTGCGGAGATGGGTCCAGCCGTGGGAGGAGCGCATGATGAGCTCCGCCCGGACCACACCACAGTAAGGAAGAGCAATGGCTCCCAAGAAGAAGATCGCGAGCGTCATCAAGCTCCAGATCCAGGCCGGCGCGGCCACCCCTGCGCCGCCCGTGGGTCCCGCGCTCGGCGCTGCCGGCGTGAACATGATGGAGTTCGTGAAGGCCTACAACGATCGCACCGCGGACATGCGCGGCAACATCGTCCCGGTCGAGATCACGGTCTACGAGGATCGCTCGTTCACCTTCATCACGAAGACCCCGCCGGCCGCTGAGCTCATCAAGAAGGCCGCTGGGCTTTCGAAGGGTTCCGCGACGCCGCACACCGACAAGGTCGGCAAGATCTCCCAGGCACAGGTCCGCGAAATCGCGGAGACCAAGATGCCTGATCTGAACGCGAACGACATCGAGGCCGCGGCGAAGATCGTCGCCGGCACCGCTCGTTCCATGGGCATCACGGTGGAGGGCTGACGACAATGGGTTTCCGTAGCAAGGCATACAAGAACGGTGCAGCGCTGATCGAAGAGGGTCGCGCCTACTCACCGCTGGACGCACTGCGTCTGGCCCAGAAGTCCTCCCCGGCCAAGTTCGATGCCTCCGTCGAGGTCTCGATGCGCCTGGGTGTCGACCCCCGCAAGGCAGACCAGATGGTGCGCGGCACCGTCAACCTGCCCAACGGCACCGGCAAGACCGCCCGCGTCATCGTCTTCGCGACCGGTGCGCAGGCTGACGCCGCCCGTGAGGCCGGCGCCGACGAGGTCGGCGACGACGAGCTGATCGAGAAGGTCGCCGGCGGCTGGACCGACTTCGACGCGGCCGTGGCCACGCCGAACCTGATGGGCAAGGTCGGCAAGCTGGGCCGCGTGCTCGGCCCCCGCGGCCTCATGCCGAACCCCAAGACCGGCACCGTCACCATGGACGTGACCAAGGCCGTGTCCGACATCAAGGGCGGCAAGATCGAGTTCCGCACCGACCGTGCGGCGAACCTGCACTACCTGGTCGGCAAGGTCTCCTTCTCCGACCAGCAGCTGGTCGAGAACTACGTCGCAGCGCTGGACGAGATCCTGCGTCTGAAGCCGTCCTCCTCCAAGGGCCGCTACATCACCAAGATCACCGTGTCCACCACCATGGGCCCGGGCATCCCGGTCGACGTGAACCGCACCCGCAACCTCCTCGAGGACACCGACGAGGCCTGATCCTCTCCGGTACGCCTCGAAGGTGCACTCCGGCGCCCCGTCCACCAGCAGGTGGGCGGGGCGCCGTCGTCATGCACGGGGCGTTGGAATGTGACGACGCCCTGCCTGCCGCCGGCCGAGCCGCAGCGGCGCCCGACCGGCCCAGTCGCAGTTCCCCGCGACTGGCCCAGCCGCAGTTCCCGGCGATAGGCCCAGTCGCGGCCGCGCGCGATCGGCCCCTGTCGCGGGTTCCCCCACGACGCGCCGCGCGAGATCACCGATCTCTGCCGGAAACGGGGGAGATCGGTGATCTCGACGGCCTGAGAGCGGAGTGTCGCCATCTGCCCATCTGCCCATCTGCCCATCTGCCATTAGCCATCGCGGCATCGGCCGACGGGGAGCGAGCCGGGAGGGGGAGTGGGCCGGGGGCGGGCGTGTCCCTCGACGGCGGACTCGACGGGGGAGCGGACCGGCCCGGGATGTTGTCGCCAATGTGATGCAGAACGCGGCTCTCGCCATGGCGCGGGCGCGCGGGTCTGGTCTACTCTGGACCTACCGAAGACCGCCGGTTGTCGTGCTCGACCCCGAGAGCGACCGAAGAGATCCCGTCAGGGATGGCCTGCGCAGGTGAAGAAGCGACTTTCGCGAAGTCGCCCGTCCGGCCCCGGCTGGAGCCATTCGTGGTACGGGCACCCACCGCGTTCGAGGCCTCGACACTTGCGTGTCGAGGCCTTTCCTGTTCTCAGACTTCTTCACCCGGTGGCGAGAGACCTCTGGAAGGAGGGCCATGGCTAACCCCGAAAAGGTGGATGCCGTCTCGGAGATCGCGGAGCTTTTCCGCGAGTCCGATGCCGCTGTCATCACCGAGTATCGCGGGCTCAGCGTGGGTGACCTCAAGGAGCTTCGTCGCTCCCTGGGTTCCGAGACGACCTACGCCGTGGTGAAGAACACGCTCACGGAGATCGCCGCCCGCGAGGCCGGCATCACCGCTCTCGATGGCACGCTCAGCGGTCCTACCGCTATCGCCTTCATCAAGGGTGAGCCGGTGGGGCCTGCGAAGGCCCTGCGTGACTTCGCCAAGACCCACGACCAGCTCGTGATCAAGTCCGGCTTCTTCGAGGGCAATGTGCTCTCGCAGGAAGACGTCCAGAAGCTCGCGGACCTCGAGTCCCGCGAGGTCCTGCTGGCCAAGGCCGCTGGCGCTATGAAGGCGTCGATGGGCAAGGCCGCCGCAGTGTTTGCGGCGCCGCTGTCGAAGGCAGCACGCACCGTGGACGCGCTGCGGGCCAAGCA